>NZ_JAYMZR010000086.1:0-30864 GCF_035828615.1 Streptomyces sp. H27-D2
ACCCCCGCGAGCGCGGGGACCACCAGGGACGCTTGGACCTGCGGAGCGAAGGGATGGGACCACCCCCGCGAGCGCGGGGACCACGGCGGCCTCGGCGCGGCGGGTGGCGTCTTTGAGGGACCACCCCCGCGAGCGCGGGGACCACCGGAGCCTTCCGAACGCGCGGTCGGCCGGGGAGGGACCACCCCCGCGAGCGCGGGGACCACACATCAACGATTGGATCGAGTCTCAACGATTCGGGACCACCCCCGCGAGCGCGGGGACCACCCACAACTTGCACCACGAGCGCCGCTACAGACGGGACCACCCCCGCGAGCGCGGGGACCACGACGGGAAACTGAGGGCGCGGCCAGAGCGGATGGGACCACCCCCGCGAGCGCGGGGACCACGCGTGTCCCGGAGTTGACGGGTCAGGCTGAGGGGGACCACCCCCGCGAGCGCGGGGACCACACCGCCGTCAGGCACCAGGTGGAGCGGGCCAAGGGACCACCCCCGCGAGCGCGGGGACCACAAGATGCGCCGCCCCAGTGAGTCCCGCGTGGTGGGACCACCCCCGCGAGCGCGGGGACCACGAGGAGGAGGTGACGACTCGGAAGGCCGATCTGGGACCACCCCCGCGAGCGCGGGGACCACGCGTGGAAGACGCCCACCGAACGCAACGAGGAGGGACCACCCCCGCGAGCGCGGGGACCACCACGACTGACCCTCCTTCGCCGCCTGCCCGTCGGGACCACCCCCGCGAGCGCGGGGACCACTGTGAGAGCACGCAGAAGACGCGCCGAAGCGCGGGACCACCCCCGCGAGCGCGGGGACCACTTGAAAACTGCCTATGCGGACGAATACGCGCAGGGACCACCCCCGCGAGCGCGGGGACCACACGTCCACCGGTGCAGCGGGCTCGCCTTGGCCGGGACCACCCCCGCGAGCGCGGGGACCACTCGCAAGACCGTGGGCCCGGCTCAAAGGCCCGGGGACCACCCCCGCGAGCGCGGGGACCACCTGGAGGGCGCGCGCCTCGGCCACCTCAGCGTGGGACCACCCCCGCGAGCGCGGGGACCACGTGGGCATGCAGAGGAATCCACACCTCACATCGGGACCACCCCCGCGAGCGCGGGGACCACGCCTGGAGCGCGACGCGACCCGTGAGGCGTCCGGGACCACCCCCGCGAGCGCGGGGACCACGGGACCAGCTCCAGCGCGGCGGCAAGCTCGGTGGGACCACCCCCGCGAGCGCGGGGACCACCGGCGCGGCATCACGGTAACGACCCGCGCGAAGGGACCACCCCCGCGAGCGCGGGGACCACAAGGCGGCCAAGGGTCCGAACTTTACGCAGATGGGACCACCCCCGCGAGCGCGGGGACCACGGACCCGTGACGCGCTCCGAGCCGTTGACGAGTGGACCACCCCCGCGAGCGCGGGGACCACACTTGCATATACGTCGTCCGGGGTGGAGTGACGGGACCACCCCCGCGAGCGCGGGGACCACACAGCGCGGTACAACAAAACGCCTCACCGGAAGGGACCACCCCCGCGAGCGCGGGGACCACTCCCCAACACATCGAACCAGACGGTCTATTCCGGGACCACCCCCGCGAGCGCGGGGACCACTTCTCTAGCGAATCAGGGTGTTCCGGGTGGCGGGGACCACCCCCGCGAGCGCGGGGACCACCTGTTCCCCGGCGGACCGGTGCCGCCGGAGGTGGGACCACCCCCGCGAGCGCGGGGACCACTCGATGTGCCGGGCGACGGCTTCGCTCACGTCGGGACCACCCCCGCGAGCGCGGGGACCACAGCCGGCCCTGGACGAACTCCCGGAAGATCAAGGGACCACCCCCGCGAGCGCGGGGACCACACCCCGCGACCAGCGGCTTTAGGGCGTCGGGTACTGGTTTTTGCTCACTTCTGCAGATTCCGATCATTCGGGCAAAGCGGCGTTTTTCGGTCAGGCGTGCCGGCTCCCACTCCTACCGTGCTCCGTACCGCCGCCGCTTCGCGGCCTTGCTCCAGCCCTGGCCGGGTGGTTCCGGAGGGCGGGTCTCGGGGTGGGGAGATTGGGGGGCCGGGCGGTGGATCAAGGTGAGACCTTCATGGTCGGTGGGGTGCCAGGCATGGTCGTGGGTTTTGAAGGTGAAGCCCTGTTCGTTGTCGGTCTGGTGGACGAGCAGGGCGCGGCCCTGGCCCGAGTACTGGCGGACTTCGGCCCACAGGATGTCGCGTACGCGAGCTGACGGGGCGCCCAGGAAGACGCCGGGTGAGATCTCCAGGAGCCAGCGGGTGAGGAAGCCGCGTAGGCCGGCTGGGCAGTTGGCGAGGACGATGACGGTCACCAGATCGGCTCGTCCCCGTAGTTGCGGCCGCTCTCGACGTGGGTGTCGCCGTTCGACTGCAAGGTGACGCGGTCCTGGTTGTCCGTCGTGTCGCGGGTGCCGTCGTAGCCGAGCAGGTTCTTGATGTCCCGTACACAGCGGTCGAGCAGGTCCGTTTTGTTGATGCGGTCCCGCAGGGCCCTGCGGGTGCGGGACGCCACATCCTCCTCGCCTTCGGCCGCCGCGTCGAACGCCGCTGGTATGGCCACGTCGGTCTTGTACAGGTCGGCCACGTCCAGGACGAAGGACCGTTCGTGGCCGGAGTGGACGAAGCCCAGGCCCGGTGAGCAGCCGAGCGCGCAGACGACGGCGTGCGCGATTCCGTACATGCACTGCGCGGCTGCGGTGACGCCCTGGTTGGGGGCGTCCCCGGCCGCGAAATCGTCGCGGTGGTATTCGCGGCGCCGCCAGGGGACGCCGGTGCGAGTCGACTCTCGGCGGTAGCAGTCCTTGAGGCGGTGTCCCTCCATGCTCAGGAGTTCTTGCCTGGTGCGGCCTGTGGGGTCCTCGTCCGGGAAGCGCAGGCGGTACATGGCCCGGGCCACCTCCAGGCGGGTACGGCGGTTCGCCCATGCCGTGGCCTGTGCTTCGGCCATGCCTGAGGAACGGGTCAGGGCGCGCCCGCCCGCGTAGAAACGCACGCCGTGCTCACCCACCCACACCACTCCGGCCCCGCACTCTCCGAGGACGGACATGGCCTGATGCGTTACCCGGGTGCCCGGGCCGAGGAGCAGCGTCCCGATGGTGGCGGACGGGATGTGGGTCACCCCGTCGGCGTCCGTCGCGGTGATCGCGTTGTCGTCACGGTGCACGGTGCACCGCTCCAGGTAGATGAAGGAGATTCGGTCCCCGACCCGGGTGAGTTCGCGGGGCGAGGACGCGCCCCGGCGGCTGACGGTGCTCATGGCCCACCTATCGGGGCAAGCGTCATCAGACCGCAGCCGTACGCTTTCGCCTTGCCAAGACCGTGGGTGAGGGTCTGGCGGAAGACGACTGGATCGGCGATCCGTAGCCGGCCGTCGAAGGTGACCCGAGTGATGTGCACGTCCTGCTTCGCGTGCTTTTCCGGAGGCCGGCGGAATTGGAGCGGGAGTTGATCCCGCACGATCAGTTCGTGTTCGTCGCCGTATTCTGTCAGCTGGCGGTCGACGGGTTTCCGTGTCACCTCGAAGCCCGCTTTCTCCTGCCGTTCCAGTAGCCACCGCAATTGGTGGTGAGGGGTCCGGTGCGCGGTTCGTTTGGTGCGGTCGCCTTCCTTGTCGGTGGGTTTGCGGATGTTGTGCACCGGGTTCGCCGTGAGACGGAATCCCCAGGTGTCCCCTACGGAGAGGGCGTCGAGGAACTCTCCGTAGGCGAATGTCGCCCACCCTGGGGTGTCCAGGGTCGGCCAGCCTGCCTGCTCGACGAGGTGGGTCAGGTCGGGGCGGGTGGGGCTGACGATGAATAGCTTCGTCTCGGCCTGATGGTCGCGGTCGACGCGCCACAGGACCCGTGGGCCCTGTCCGTCCCGGTGCGGGAGCTCGGGGAACGCCATGTTCACGGTGCCGTGCATGAGGTGGGGCGAGCCGAGCAGCCGACGGGCCTCGGTGCGACCGGTGTTGAAGCGGAAGCGGGTCAGGTACATCAGATGGTCCTCGGGGGTGCGTCGGCTGGCCGCGTAGTCCTCGTGGGTGCGGGGGAGGGCATGGGTGCGAGTGCGGTGGTCGGGTCGTGGGACGGCGTCGGGGGGAGGGGCGGAGCGGTGATCTGTCCGCTGCGGACACCGCGTAGCCCGTACTGGCGGTGGCGAGGGTCGAAGCTCAGCGGTGTGTCCCGGACAGAGATGTCCGGGATTTCCGTGGGCGGGCAGTCGATCAGCAGATCCAGTGCCTCACTCCCGGCCACGCCGCTTTCGCCCCTCGCGGTCCGGTTCAGCTGTTGGAGATACCACGGGGACGCCTGCCACGCGGTGTCTCGCAGGGCATCCTCCAAGGGTGTCTCCAGCGGCGGGCCCATAGTGATCGGCTGCGACGGAGGGCAGGAGCGGCGGCCGAGGTACGGCAGGAAGAAGGGGGTGAGCAGCGCCTCGTACAGTTGGTGGAGCAGCCGCGCATCGCCTTCCACGCCCGCGACGAACACCGCGTCCGCGAGGTAGAAGCGCTCCGACAGCGGCATGGCCTTGCCCGAGTCGGCGTGGTGTGCGGTCTGGAAGTCCCGCAGCCGTGAGCCGGGCTGGTCGATCCGTACGCCGAACCGCAGTGCCGCCAGGTCCGAGAGGTCTGCCTCCCGGGTACGGCCGAGCGCGGCGGCGAGCAGGCCGAGCACACCGCTCTTCGTCGGCGCGTTCTCGGTGCTGCGGCGGGCGAAGCGAGCTGCTGAGCCCCACGACTGGAAGGGCCCCGCGAGTCGCAGCAGCAGCACGCTCATGCGCTGGACCCCAGCCGCTCCGCGACGGCGTCCTCCACGTCTTTCACCAGGTCCGCCAGCGTCAGCTCGGTGCCGAGCCCCGCCAGCGGCTTCGTCCCGTCACCGACGCGCAGGACCCAGCTCCGCTCTTCGGCCGGTACCCCGTACTGCTTCTCCAGATCCGGTACGTACCTGGCGAGGCGTTTGCAGCTCTCTCCCAGGAAACCGCCTGCCTCGCCCTGCCGCACCGGCTCTTCGAAGGCACCGACGAAGCTGATCGGCCGTCGCGTGCGGAGTTTGACGATCACGGCCGCCGGCAGCGTGTGGTTGCCGAATGTATTGATCTTCCCGGTCGGGAGCGAGGTGATGAAACTTTCGAGGAAGGCGCCTACGGCCTTCTGTACAGGTGTCGTCGGCGACTCGTCCTCCCGCAGTCCCGTGCCGAGGTTCCTGTGCAGTTCGTCGACATCCACGGCGGCGTAGCGGTACAGGGTCGCGGAGTTGAAGTCGATAGTGCCGATCATTCCGGCACCCGTCTCGGCGTCGGTGTTCCTGTCGTCCACCGCGGTGTAGTAGTCCGACTCGATCTCCGACTTGTGCACGCTGATGGCGTGGGCAACTTGCGTAGCGGCCTCTACGTTGAGGTCTGTCGAGTCGGCGACCATCCGGCCGAAGAGCGCGATGTCCACGGAGTGGCGGGTGTCGACCGCCTGTCGGGCTTTCGGCTTGTTCTCCTTGGCCTTCAGGAAGTCTTTCAACGCTTTGAGGTCACCGCCGGAACTGCCCTCCACGGCCAGCGCGGCCAAGGCGTCGAGCTGCCGCCTGCTCAGGAACATCAGGTACAAGGACTCCGGGGCCGCCGTCTTGCTCTCCCCGTCGGCGTCGACCGTGTCCTCCTTTGCCTTACGCTTCGGTACCTCGATCTTGGAGCCGGTGGCGGCCCGCATCATCTCGGCGGCCAGTTCGACCGCCACGGACGATTTCAGCGACGGCTCCAGTGCGGTGATGCGCTCGGCCAGCGCCTCGGCGACCTTCTTCGTCCGTACCCCCAGTTCGGAGGGGGGCAGCAGGTCGTTGAAGGCTTTCCGGGTGGCGCGCTTCCATGCCTGGCTGGAAACCCGTGCCCGCCGTACACCGCCGTACACCGCCGACTTGGGGGTGCCGGTGTCGTCCCGGTTGAGGTTGCTCGGGGGGACGGTCTGAAGGATGTGGATGTCGAGGATGGTTCGCGTCACCGGGAGTTCCATTCCTTGTTGTGGCGAAGGGTGATGTGGCTTGCGGGGGCTTTCACGCGGATGGAATGAGCGGCCTTCGTCCGGAGGAGCAGGGAAGCCGCAGAAACCCGTGGAAGGAGGCCGACCGTTCCGGCCGAGGGAATTTCGCACGAGAGCAGGGCGAGGTGGCTCATTCCCCGGAGTCGTACACGTCGTCCCCGTAACTGCCGTACTCGTCCCTGGCGAGGGAAGGCGTCTCCGCATCCCCGGTACTGGCGCCGTTCCCGACCCGTGACGGGGACCGTTCGTAGGACAGGTGGAAGTCGCGGCCCCAGGTGCGGCGGATGTCGGCCCGCCGGTTGTCGTCCTGCCACTCGTAGAGCTGATCGGCGAGCCGGCCGTAGTCGAGCGGAATCCGCGCGTTGCGGAGCAGCAGCACCATCTCCCGCAGCCGGACGGCCAATGAGTCGAACGAAGCCGAGGTACCGATCCGCACGAAACGCTTGCGGAGTGTTTCGTTCAGTTCGTCGTCGCTCTGTCCCCGATGGCCACCGGCCGCCGAGCCGTCCGTGTCGGCGGCGGAATCCACCGCATCGGTCTTCCCCCGGGCCAGACGCCGGACCGCCCGCCCGAGAGTCCAGCCGAACTCGTGCATGTTCGCGTCCCGGACGGACTGCTGATGAAGGGCCCATAGGGTCACGGCGAGATGGACCGCTTCCTCCTCGGCACGCTCGTGCCGCTCACTCTTGCGCCGCTCATCCGGGGAGAAGAACTTCGCCGGTGCTTGGCTCTCCTGCGTCTCCGGCTCGGCCGCCGGCTGCGCCAGAATGTAGGCCAAGTCCTCCATACCGTCGATGCCCCAGGTGTCGGGGGACTCGTGCGCCAGTCGGCCGGCGCCGCGGCGCAGCCGCGCCAGAGTCGCCACGGCGGCCGGGTTGTCCTTGCGGTACAGGAATTGGAGCCGCGTGACACAGCGGACCGTCGCGCGCCCGGGGGCTTGCGGAGGTCGATGGCGGATACCGGCCGGGCGCAGGGCGCCACCCGAGGGGGCAGATCCTCCCGGCGGCTGCGTACTGGTGGTCATATGACGGCCTCCGTCTGATCGTCGTCGCGGGTGGGTCCGGAATCGGGCCGCGGGGCGGGGGCCGCTGAGCTGGGCACAGTGGTGCCCCGCCTTTCGGGGCCTGATCCTTCGGGCCGAGAGGCGGCAGGGGGCAGCACCTGGTTCAGCCGCCGACGGAACCAGAGGTCCGCGCGGGTGTCATCGATCCAGCGTCGGCCGACCCCGGGGACATCGATGACCCGCCCTTCCGACGCGGCCGGACCTACGGAGTCGAGCAGCCCCCGGCCGAGCCGCATGACGTGGTGGCGCACGGTGTGCTGCCACTGCGTTCTGGCAGCCTGCGGGTCGGAGCAGGTTGCCAGATCTGCCAGCCATCTCCGGTACGGGCCGTCCAGCGCGCCGAATCCGAGATCGCGAGCGGCTCCTGTGGCCGGAGCGGGATCCGAGCCGGCGGCCCGGGCCAGGTTCCCGGCGAGCCGGCCAAGGGCGGTCACGGCGTTCTCCGCGTCGGTTACAGCGTCGACCGCTGTGGCGCCGTACGTCGGGTTCTCCGCGTGCAGCAGGATCAGAGGGAATACCACGGAGTCGTCCACGACCTCGTCCACGACCGACTGTTGCGTGCCGTACACGGCTCCGACGAGTCGCACCCGGATCAGCGTGCCCGGGTTGAGTTCTCCCTCTGTGGTGAGCATGGAAAACCAGTCGACGACACCGGCGGGAAGAGAATCGGGCGTCCCGCGTCCACTGTCGTCCGTCGCGGAGCGCCGGACGGGGAGGAGGCTGGCCAGCCCCCGCCAAGCCGCCCTGCTCGGATCGTGCTGTCGTGGCATGTAGACCAGCGGACGCGCCTGTTTCTTCTCCTGCGTGGGGCTCCGCCGCCAGCCCGACATGGGCTCCAGCTTCCAGGGGGCGTACGGGGTGAGCGCGTCGCCGTAGCCGAGGACGACGCCGGTCACCGCCCCACCCCCGGTGTGCAGGCGGACGCGGCGGGACTGCCAGGTGTAGAGGTCCCGCAGGCCGTTCGGCCGGCGGCTGCCGGGGGTTTCCTCGAACGGTCCGGGGCCCAGGGGCGGGCGCCGCCAGACAGGCAGGTCGTCGTGCCCTGTCCCCCCGCTGCCTTCGATGTCCACGATGCCCTCGCCCAGGGCGATCAGATTCAACAGCAGCGTCTCGCGCAGGTTCGCACCCTCGGCGAAGATCCCGCCCAGATTGCCGGCGGATCCCACTCCCTGCGGGTAGACCTTCCCGGCCTTGGCCCGCTTGTCGCCCGCCATGCCGGACTTGATCCCGGACGAGTCATACGCGTGTGCGTGCACCAGCCACCTGGCCGCCTCCGCGTAGGACAGCCGGCCCACACCGGGGCGGCGCATGGCGAAGAACGGGTCTCCGTTGGGGACGTCTGCGACGATCCGGTTGAGCGAGGCGATCTCGTCGTTCGCCGTGCGCAGGGCCGCCACCTGGAAGAACGGCTCCTGTGGATGCAGCAGGTCGAAGCGGTGCCCGTGCGTGTCGAGATAGCCGGGGACAACGCCGAAGGGGTCCTCCGACTGCCACAGTTCGTCCCAGTCCTCCAGTTCCGCGGGGCCGTTGAGCGCGTCATACAGGATCGCCAGCAGCAGCCGCAGAAGGGCGAACTCCTGGGTGGGCAGGTCCCCCACGAGACGACGCAGGTCACCGGCCTGGGCGAAGACGTCCCGGAGCGACAGCTCTTCCGTGCGTCCGTCGAGACGCTGGACCGGCAGCCAAGAGGACGTGACGAGGTCGAAGGAGAGCGGTTCGGGAGTCGCCGAGTGCGGGGGAGCCGAAGGGCTTACCTCTTTCACGTTGTCGGAGACGGGGTCGTGGCCGGGCAGGGGTGCCTCCCCAGGGACACGGGAGGTGCGGTCGTCCGCTGTCTCGTCATGTGAGCTGTCCTCTCCTGAGCTGGTTCCGTCTCCGGGCGGCCCGGGTGCGGTCGCGCTGACGGGGGACACCCGCAGTCCGTCGACGCTGCTGTACCGGAGATGGAATCCTGACAGACGGGTCTGACAATCCTCATCGAGAACAAGCAGCAACTCCCCTGCCAGCCACGGGCATTCCTTCACCTGCCAGGCCGGGACCATGAACCGCTCCAGCTCGCCGATGGTCCGGTCGATCACCCACGGCTTGGAGAACTGCCAGGGCAGCGTGATCGCGCTCGCGGCGACCGCCTGGGCGGTGCGTCTGCCCGGCGGGAAGTCGGTGGGCAGCACCAGGCCGCCCCGCCCCCCGTCGAGCCACGGGACGGTGGTCAGCCGGCCGTCCTGCTGTCGCTGTACGACGAGTACTTCCAGGCTCTCCTCACTGTCCCGTACCTGGGCGCGGCCCGCGCGGCTGTCGTCCACGTCACCGGCGTTGGCCTCCAGCCAGCCGTACACCGGCCGCCCCGCGCGGCGGACCGGACCGAGGAGGAACGCCTCAGCCTTCTCCCGCTTCTGCGCGAGGAGCCGCAGGTGTTTCGCGCGGGCCTCGCTCAGCTCCTCGGCCCAGTCGGCCGGACCGACGTCCCCCGCCCCGTAAGCGGCCTGCACGAGCGGGCTGATGTGGTCCGGGAGCACGAGCGGCGCCCCGTCCAGGTGCGGTCCCAGCACGGCCAACGCCCGCAGCAGGGTATGCGGCCCCTGGTAGACGGCGAGCGAGCCGGACACAGGCCGAGCAGGCTCCGCCTGCCAGTCCACCCCCGTCACCAGGCAGCGGGCCCGGACCAGTCGTGGGGGGCGCCGGCGCGGATGGCGGTGCAGTCGCCCCATGCGCTGGAGCAGGAGGTCCACCGGGGCCAGGTCGGTGACGAGAAAATCGAAATCCACATCGAGCGACTGTTCGACGACCTGGCTGGCCACCACCACGTGCGGACCGGCGGGCCGGTCGCCGCCGGGGCCGAACCGTGTACGCAACTCGGTGTCCCTGGCGGCCCGATCGGCCGCCAGGAACCGGGAGTGGGTGATGGTCACCGCCTCGTCACCGAACCGCTCCCGCAGCACCTGGGCCGCTTCCAGCACCCGGTCGACGGTGTTGCGTACGACCAACGCGCAACCCCCGCCCTCGAGTTGCGCTTCCAGTCGATCGGCCAGAAGCGTGAGGTCGTCGTCCAGACGCTCCAGCGATACCTCCGTACGACGTCCTGAAGCGGGAGCGGGCTCCGCAGTGAGGGCCGGAGCACCGGGCGCGACGGCTGTGATCAGGGGATACGCGTCGTCGTTCGAGCCGCCCTGCTTCCCCGCGTCCGCCAACGGCTCCTCAGCCGCACCCGCGTAAGCGGCGGCCAGCGCCCGCCTGCGGTCGGCCGGCAGCGTCGCGGACAGCAGCACTACCGGTACGCGATAGGCAGCGAGCCACTCCAGAACGCGGTCGAGATAGCGGCTCATATACGCGTCGTACGCGTGTACCTCATCGATGATGACGACCTTGCCCGCCACGGCAAGGTGCCGCAGCGCCAGGTGGCGGCTCTTGAGCCCCGCGAACAACACCTGGTCGATGGTCCCTACCGCGAACGATGCGAGGAGCGACTTCTTCCGGCCTCGCAGCCACTGATGGGCATGGAGACCGGCGGGTTCGGAACGCGAAGCCTGCACCCCGCCGATCCGGTCGGAACGGTCCGGCTCGACGGCGGCGATCGCGCGATGCCCCTGCCGCATCATGCCCGCCCAGATATCGTTGAGCGCGGACTTGGCGTGCGCGAGGACAACGGACCGGGGACCGTCCAGGGGCAGGTGCTCAAGCCAGTCCAGCAGACGGGGGAACATGGCGTCGCCGGTGGCACGGGTGGGCAGCGCCACCAGGCAACCACCCGCCCCCGTCCTGGCGGCCAGGATCTCCGCCGCGGCGAAAGCAGCCTCGGTCTTGCCCTCTCCCATGGGCGCCTCGATCATCAGCAGCCCAGCAGCCGGCATGAGCCGAGCCATCCGTACGGCCTCTGCCTGGACCGGCCTGACCTCGGACCCGTCAGGGAGGTTGAAGCGCTCCGCGAACAACACATCGGCCGACTGGGCAGGCTCCGCCGGCGCCCACGGCCCCGGCAGATCGAGACCCTGCCACGCCGCCCTCAGCCGACGGGCCTCACCGACCGGTCCGCGCGGCTCCCAGGAGCACGGGTCGTACGGGAACAGCTCAGGTGCGCTGGCTATCCAATCGGACAGAATCACGACAGCTGTCAGCACCACCTGCACGGGTTGCGGAAGCCGCACCGCCCTCCATGCCGCGAGCCGCTCAGTCACGCCTGCCAGTTCGGCGCAGCTGTCCATCAACTCGTATTGAACCCGCCGCCATTCGTTCTCACTCGGCCCGGGATGCCGCAGCAGACGAGGTCGGAGTTGAAGGTCGTGGATCTGCTGATGCTCGGGCGGCGTCCCATGGTGTCCGCCCGCTACGACCGCGAATTGCCCGGACGCCCGGGAACCCATCCCGTGCCGCTCGGACAGCCACTCCTGGAGCAGCAGCTGACCGGCGAGCCCGTGCGGTGCCATCCGTCTGTCGGTGCCGTACTCCTTGACGGTGGGCATGCCGAGACCGGCGGCACGCATACGGTCGGCGAGGGAATCCACCTGGCAGGCGAAAGCCGGCGTCGCTTTCCCGGTGTCGTGGCTGGCGGCAAGAAACACGACCATCCGACGGGCGTCGGCCTCCTCGGCCGGAAGGCTCTCGGCCACAAGGGCCTTGACATTGCCGGGCAGCCACTCGTCCCACAGCTTCCCGGCCACGGCCGCACTGTCGGCCATATGCCGCCACAGCGGCAGCCAGCCATCGGTCTTCCGGTCGTGCTTCGCCCAAGCCGCCCTGGCGGCGGGGGACAGACGGGCGAACGGTGCTCCACTAGCAGGGAGACCTGCGTTCATAGGCGTATTGGACATGCCTGAGCCCCCTCGGGGGTGTGCAATGCCGAAAAGGGAGAAGGGCAACGGGCGAGGTGGTACAAGCAGCCAAACTGCGGGGATCTGGAGTGTCACGAGCCCGAAGCCAGGCTGACGGCCGGTGCCGAAGGTGAATCGGCGCCGACGCGCGGTCCTGTCACGTACGACGCAGCCTCGGCTGCGTCAGGACCACGACCACAATCACGACGGCACCCCATACCCAGGGCGCATAAGTAGAGGGAGCGGCGGGGCAGGCAGCGATGAGAGCCACGAGCAACGCCTGCCAGGCAGACGGCGATTCGGAGGGTTGGTTCGTTCTGTCTTCAGTGCGTAGCATTGGTGAGTCCTAAAGGTTGTTGAGACCGCTAGGGACGGGTCGGGTGGGGCCCCCTCGTGTGATCGAGGAGGCCGCACCCGGCCTTCTTCACGTGCAGGCACTGCTTCGGGTTCCGGCCCCCGCAGCGGTGCTGCACCTGAGGCTAGCATTGGTGAAGTCAGCCTGGAATAGGTCTTGTTGGAGAAATTTCAGTCGGGTTGTACAGTCCCCAGTTGCTCTTAATCGTGTAGCTAGCGAGAGCGTCGGGTGCGGATCGAGCACCCTCACGACTCCGCCAGTCATGCCTGGCATCGCCACCAGCCCCGCATGGGCGGGGACCAACTACTGAGCCTCTTGGGGTTCTACAGTCCCCAGGGGCCACCCCCGCATCCGCGAGGAGCAGGTCCAGACCTGGCTGGCTCCTGCGGTCCGCATCGCCAGCAGTCCACACACATGATCAGCACGCGGCATGCTGACCTGAACGAGGGGGCAACCCCGCACACCTGGGGCCGATCCCTTCTGGGATCGTCGCATGGTGCCTGGCGAGGGGCTAGCTACTTGCTCCTGAAAAGGGTTTGTCCAGCTGAGAGGCGATGTCGGGGTCGGATCGTGGACGACTACGACTTCTCCTTCCAGCCCGAACTCGACCCGCGCAAGGTCAAGAACCTGGCCACCCTCTCGTTCGTCGAGGGCAAGGCGAACGCTGCCCTGCTGGGCCGGGGGGTCGGCAAGACACACCTCGCAGTCACCCCTGCCGGGCCAGCTTCTCCGTCTACTTCACCACCCCGGACGACACGGTCCGTCAGATGAAGACCGCCGAGGCCGCCGGGTGCCGACGCCCGCTGCACCTACCTCGGCGACTGGGTCTCCACGAAGCTCCGCCGGCACCTGGCGGTCAACGACGCGGAACGCACCGCCCTGGCCCGCCACGCCCACGGATGCGAGGGCACCCACGTCGAGGTGACCCCCGCCCCCTGACGGTATGACCGCCCGGGGCACCGGATGGGTAGAGTGCCGGGCGGTGGCCGGGCGGAGGCGCTGCCGGGCTGGCGGTACTCCGACAGCCCGGTGTGGTGTGCGAGCTCGTCGCTTTGGGTGTTCGCCAGCCCGCGCGCCGCCAGTTCAAGGTGGTGCGCGTCGAACGCCTGGTGCGGGTGGGGCTGGACGGACCGGAGGGGCCGCGTCCCTGCGACCCGACCCGCGGCCGCCCGTCATGGTGCGGGACCAGCTGTTGCGTGCCTGGGATCGTCACGGGCGAGGAGGAGGAGAACGCCCCCTCGAACTCGACGCGGCCACGCAACGGTTGACCGGTCTCTCCACGAGGAGGAAGCCCGGCGCAAAACGCGTCCCGAAGGCCGCGAGGTAGTCGTCCGTCGGTGAGGTCGGATGCCATGCGGCCGTGAGCGATCTCGATGCCCAGGGCTGGACGCGCTGTCACGATCGGGGCGGGGGCCGGATACGGGCTCGGGGCATGGGTTGTTGGCTTGGACGCGGCCCGTCCAGTTCAGTAGCAGACCGGTATCCGGGCCGGTCAGAGCCTTTTGCGGCGGGCGTGGCGCTGGGCGTGAGGCGGTGGGGCGGGGTGGGGGAACGCGAGCAGGTCTTCGCCGGTGGTGCGGCTTTCCCGGGCTGCGGCGTTCAGGGTTTCGGCGGCGCGGCGCAGGTCGTGGTGCAGGCGGGTGGTGACCTCGCGGGTCTCGGGTTCGTGGTGGGTGCGGGCTTCGGCGGCGGCTCGTTGTTCGGTGGCGGCGAGGAGGGCGTCGCACAGGTGCGCGGCGGCGTGGTGGGTCAGGGCGGCGGTCTGGGCCAGGGCGTGGCGGGCGCGCCGGGCGCGGGGGTGTTGGGGGAGGCCGGTGCACAGGCGGGTGACGTGTGCGGTGATGTCGCCTGCCAGGTGGGCGGTCGTGGTGAGCGTCGTGTGGAGGGAGGCGACGGTGGTGGTGTCGGCGTCGAGGAGTTGCTCGTACTGGCGGGCGAGGTGTTCGAGGCGTTCGGCGTAGCGGATCAGGGTGTGGGGCAGGTCGGTGGGCTGGGGGGTCAGCGCAGGCTCCGGGGCTTGGTCTGGAGGGCGGGTCGCGTGCGGACCGGTAAGGCTGTGGGGGTGTGGCCTGGTGGGGGCGCGGCAGCTGGAGGATTGCCCTGGGCGCGGTGCCATCGCTGGCGCAGGGCGGTGAATTCGCCCAGTGCGCGGCGGGCACCGGTGATGAGTTGGTGCGGGGTGTTGGCGGGGTCCTCGGTGAACGTGTGGATCCGGGTGGCGGTGGTGTGGGCGCCGGTGAGGAGGGCGCGTTGGAGGATTTGTTCGGCCCAGTGTTCGGGTGAGCCGACCGGTGTTGAGGTGAGGGCGAGGAGGCCGGCGGGGGTGAGGCCGGTGGCGAGCAGTCCGCGGTGCTGCGCTTCCCACAGCACGGTGACCGGGTCGACCGGGTCGCCGCGGTGGGCCAGTGCGGTCAGGCATCGGTAGAGCTGTCCGTGCAGCGGTTCGGCGAAGTCCTCCGGTTGGAGCCAGCGCAGGTTTTGGAGCGTGTGGGGGTGGGCGGTCGCGGTGGCGAGGAAGAGCCGTTCCTCGTCCAGCGCCGCCTGGCTCCCGTCCGGTGCTGGCGGTGCTGGCTGCGGTGTGCGGGGGAGCGATCCGGGATGCGGCGTGAACTGGGCGGCCAGCTCGTCGAGATGCCGGGCGAGGACGTCGGCCTGCCGGAGGACGACGGCCACCGGGTGGGGCAGGGTGGGATCGGTGACGGTCTGCGCCAGCCGCTGGGCGTGCCGGCGCAGGGTGCGGCGGGCGTGCTCGGCTCGCACCATCCGGGCGTACGCCCCCGCGTGCTGCGCTCGGGGGCAACTGCTGATCAGTGTGTGGAGGTAGGAGGCGGTCAGTGCGGGGGCGGCGGTGACGGCGGTGGCGAGGACGGGGTTCAGCCACAGGGGTGCCTGGGCGTGCGCTTCCGGGCCGGGCGGGGTGAGGGTGCGCAGCGCCGCGTACACGGCGGCGTGGGAGGCGTTGGCGAAGTGTGCGGGCAGCAGTTGCGCGCTCTGGGGCAGTTGGTCGGGGTCGAGGAGCAGCGCGCCGAGCAGGGCCTGCTCGGCGTAGTGCGCCGGCCCAGGCGGGATCGGGTCCAGGTCGCTGTCGGGGTGCGGGTGGGAGGGGAGGGGCATCAGGCCGCCAGGGTGAAGTCGTCGGGGCCCAGGGTCTTGCCGAGGTGCGGGGCGAGCAGGTGGGCGGCCAGCCGGGGTGGGACGGCGTTGCCGATCTGGCCGAACATCTGGCCCTTGTTGCCCTGCCAGGGGTAGTCGGTGGGGAAGGTCTGCAGGACGCCGGCCTCCCGTGCGCTGATCCGACTCGACTCCGGCACTACGGCGGCCGGCGCTGCGCAGGTGCCGGGCGGGGGTGCGGCGACCCACAGGCACTCGTTGGCCCGGTGCCCGAAGAACAGCGTGCCGGCCGGCTCATGGACCGAGCGGACGGTGGCGTTGGCCTGGTTGTTGCTGCGCAGTGACCATGACCAGCGGTGGGCCTCGGCGGTGAAGGTCGGCGCCGGGGCATCCGCGGCCCGGTCCGCGCGCCGGCCGTGCCGTTCGGCCCAGCCGGCGCCCTCGCGGCGGGACTGGAGGACCAGTGCCGTCCCGGGAGGGTGCGGTTGCCAACGGCCGCGGTGCCGGGCGTCGGCGAGCGCTTTGCGGGAGCCGCTCGGGAACGGCTCGGGCCCGCCCCCGGGTCCGCCGCCGGCGCACAGGGTGGGCACCGGACGGTCGGTCGCACCCCACCCGAGGGCCTCGGCCATGGACACCCACCGCTGTCGGCCGGGCCCGAACAGGGACTCGGGCTCCGGGATGCGGGCGTGGGTGGGCTCCGGCGGCGCGGCGGCCCGGACCCGGGAGGCGAGCAGGATCGCCCGCCGCCGGGTCTGCGGCACACCGTAGTCAGCGGCGTTGACGATGCCCGTCCATACCGAGAAGCCCCAGCCGCGCAGGATCGCGGCGTACTGACGCCACAAGGGCAGTACGTCCGGGACTTCCTCCATGGCGATCCACTCGGGCTCGCCGCTCGCGTTCAGGGCGTGCAGGTAGCGCATCGGCTCGGCGGCCAGCAGGGAGCGCGCGTCCCGGCAGGAAGCGAGCAGCTGCGTGCGGGTGTCGTGGCCTTGGGCGAGGTCGGCGACGGCCTGGTGGACCAGTGGCTGGTCGAGGAGTCCGAGGCGTTTGCCGGCCATGCTCCATGCCTGGCAGGGCGGGCTGGCGATGAGGCCGGTGGTCCGGCCGGTGAACGGCCACACTGGATAGCCGGCCACGTCGGTGCGGATGGTCGACTGTCCGGCGGCGGCGCGGGTCTTGCAGGCCCAGGCGTCCCACTCCAGGCCCACGTCCCGCACGCCGAGCAAACTCAGCGCGTGCGACCAGCCGCCCGCGCAGTTGTGTCGGCAGAGACCGTGTCCCCCGCAGGTCGTGTCGCTTTACACCAGGGCTGATCTTCTGGTGCGTGTCGCGTTACGGCGAGCCATGGCGTCCCATTCTCAACTCGGCCATGTGGCTGACATCACACTACCGGGAGTGATCGTCGGCATCCTGTATGAGTCCCGACTACCTCTCGGCGCCCATAGCGCCAGGGTGCAGCCGTTCACCCGCGCCTGAGCGGCCGCGAGATTGAGGGCGTCCCGCAGGTTCGAACGCGAAGCCGTTTGTCTCCAGACTGCGGTATGTCTCACGAGATCAAGACTGGTTGTGATGAGATGTATATGCGGTATGCAGCTTATAGTCACATCAGTGAACTTCTCAGGGCGTGAAGGGAAGCCGGGCCCGTCCCCTGTGACGGTCTGCTTGCCAGACGGATACTGCTTGCCTTCCAGGGGTTTAGCGTTGGCCTGCAAGCTGAAGTCCTCCCCTCGCAGCAGGTCACCGACCGTGTCCGCACCGACCTTGTGCCCCTGGTGGGTCAGCTCGTCGGCCAGACTCCTGGCCGACTTGGTCGTCCACCGTTGCGGCGACATCGGATCGCCACGCTCGTCTGGCACTATTAGAGCCAGCAGCGCCGGACGCAGCCTTGGATCGACCTGCGCGGCCTTCTTGCGGCCGCCGCCCGGCCGGCGAACCCGCCCAAGAGGCTCGGATCCCGCTTCCAACTCGCCTACACCCTTGCGGACCGTTGCCTTACTCATCCCGGCTGCCGCCGCGACTGCTCAGATCCCGCCGTGGCCCAACATCCGAGCCTCGGCCCCCATCAGTAGACGCCGCCGTCGCTCATCCAGATGCGGGAACAACAACCCGAACCTCAAAGCGAGTTGATTCCTCGCATCTCGCGACGCGCTCGTACCAGATCAACGAACCGCACAGCCGGAAGCAACACGTTGGTTTTCTGCGAGCCCTTAGTCACCGAGGACCCGCTCCCACAGCAGCCCGTCCCGCCAGCTCCCGTCGAGAAAGATCGAGGAGTGCGCGACGCCGTACGGGCTGAACCCGTTGCGGCGCAGCACCCGCTGCGACGGCAGATTCTCCAGATTGGTGGACGCCTCGGCGCGGTGCAACCCGAGTTCGTCCGTCATTACCCGGAGTGCAAGCCCGACGGCGTGCCCGGCGTGCCCCTGATTCTGGGCGACGCTGGCGATCCAGTATCCGACGGAGCAGCGGCGCAGGTGCGGCTGCGGCAGGATGCCTCCGAGGGTGACCTGCCCGATCACCTGGTCGTCGGCGAGCACCACGCCCGGCCAGACCGTGCCGGCCCTGTGTCCGGCCAGCAGGCTGTCGATCCGCTCCGCCTGGCCCTCCGGTGTGAAGAAGTCGACCGGTTGGGCCGGTTCCCACGGCCGGAAAGCCTCGAAGTCCCGCACCCGATGCGCGGCGATCGGGGCGGCGTCGGTGGGCTCTATCAGGCGGATCCTGGTGCTGCTGCGCATGGGCTGATCCTCGTCGCGGTGCGTCGGATGAGACGGTCAGCTTATGCGAGGCTGCCCGCACCGCCGCACCCTACGTCCGCCGGAGGATCGAGTCGATCGCGCAGCTCGTGTTCTCGCCGAACAAGTCCAGATACCGGGTGTCGAGCTGGTACTGATGCGGGCTGCTCCGGAGGAACTCCCGGAGGGTAGCTCGCTTCGCCAGGCTGTCCTCGATCAGTAGGTAGTCACCGGTGGCCAGTCGGGCGTCGAAGAAGTCGAGCACGGCTCGGACGTGCGCGTGCGCGTCCTCGATCACCAGCCAGGGCCTGGGCAGGTCGTCGCAGTCGGCGAGCACCTCGCCGAGGTGGCCAATGTCCCCGGTCCGAAAGCTCACCCGATCGTCTGTGAGGTCCACGGCGGTGCGATCGATCGAGATGATCACCGGCAGCAGGTCGTGCGCCTCGGCGACGTCGGCCAGCCAGAGCGCGCTCCCGCCGCTGCCGGAACCGAGTTCGATGACCGTGCCCGGGGCCAGCTCGGCGAGCAGCATCGGATAGCTGGCCAGGTCGAACACCGTCTTGTACAGCGGCCTACCGGCCCAGGTCAGGTGATCGGTGACGCCCTGGGTGGCGACGAAGTTCTGGACCGGGAACGCCAGGGCCGCGAGCACTTCCCGGTCGGATCGATCGAGGCGCGGCAGCGGATCGCGGAACCGTTCCGCCGTCAGTAGCGCGACGTACGGGCTCAGTTCGTCGGTCCGGCCGGTGTGCCGGGCCTCGGTGACCGCACCCCGGATGTGGTGGTCGTGGTAGGTGGAGATGCCGCCCTGCCGCGCGACCTTCGCGGCTACGAGACGCTCGGCGGTCTCGGCGAGTTCGTTGACCTCGTCCATGCTCAGCGGCCCGGACACGGTGCGGAACAGACCAACCTGGCGTCGATCAGGAGGTCGAGTAGCTCCTGATCCGTTTCCAGTTCGGTCAGGGTGAAGCTGTCCGTGCGGCCCAGCACAGCGCGACATGGGGCTTCCTGGCCGGGCTCCAGGGCGAGCAGCCTGTCGGCGGTCCGCAACCGGACCCCGTCGACGTGCAGGACGCCCTCAGGATGGGCGTGGAACCGCGCCGCCCGGTCGTCGCCGATCACCGACCACACCGACCGGGCGGGTAGCGGGTCGAATTGCTCCAGCCGCGTATCGACCGCCCGGGTCGCCAGAATCGCGGGGTCCAGCTTCGCGATCATGTCGGTGATCTCGGCCATCGCCTCGGTGATCGTGGCTTCGGTGCGTGCACCGTCCCGGAATGCGCCCGGGGGCAGCTCCCGGGCCAGCCCGGGCTCGCGCAGCACCTCGGCCAGCAGTGCGCGCAGCACGGCGTCGAGCTTCGTGGCCCATACGGTGAAGGTCAGGTGCAGGCTCGGCTCCGCGCCGCTGCTGCCGGTGTGCCACCAGCCCTGGGGTATCCACAGCACATCACTCTCAGCCAGGACGATCTCCAGGTCGGCGGGGTCGGTTGCCGGGTCGCGGTGCGGCGCCCACAGCCGCCAGGACTTGCTGCCCGCGACCTGGGTCAGCCAGGCGTGGTAGGGATCATGGTGCGCGTCGAAGCCCCGCTCCGTGCGGGGCGTCAGGTAGGCGTTGACGAACACCGGATGCCCGATCTCGGCCGCCAGTTGTCGGCACGTGTCTGCCAGCGGCGGCCAGAACCGCTGCAACCCCTGGAGCACGAGCGTGGCTCCGCCGGTCAGCTCGGTGCCGATCCGGACCGGATCGGCCAGCCCCTGGATGGCCTGCGAGGTGTGCCGCTCCGGGCGGGTCAGCTTCTCCATCGGTACCAGTTGATGGTCCTTGGCCATCCGGAACGCCGGTGCCTGTAGCCCCTGGTCGTTGAGAATTGTGTCCAGCGCCGACCAGGTCAAGGTGGCTTGCAACTCGGTGGCAGTGCCCACCCGGTGGTAGGGCGTGGCCGGCCAACCGTCGGCGAACCAGGTCGGGTCGCCGAGCGCGTGAAGGACGTTCATCTCAGCTCTCCTCTTTGAGTACGGCGCGCACCGCTTCGAGCGCGTCCAGCCGCTTGCGATCCCAGTTGTCGCGCCGGTCGTCGGCCAGCTCCGGTTCGAGAAGCTCAACCACACCGGCCGGCAGTTGCTCCTTCCACCGCCGGAGCAGGTGGGAAGGCCGCCGGTCGCGGAAATGCACGCCGTGGGCCACGCGGAGTGCCTGTTGGGCGTCCTCGACGGACAGCTCCGTGTGGTCCAGCAACCAGCGGACGTTCGCCAGCGGTACGGTCACGGGGGAGTAGTCCTCCGGGTCGAACAGCAGTGCCACATCGCCGTCCGACTCGATCGCGCCGGACAGGTATTGCTCGTACACCCAGCCACTGCCCCTCATGCCCAGGGTCCGGCACTCGACGGCTCGGAGCGCGCCCATCGACGAGGCTCCGGCCAGCGGCTGTCCGGCGGCGAGCACGGTGCGGATCTCGGTGATGCTCACCGCGAGGCTCTGGCCGAACTCGCCGTCCAGGATCAGCACCCGGTCGATGCCGCCGGCTTCGACCACCTCGACCAGGTCGAGTCGGCGCACCGGGGGCCGTATGTCCAGGTCATGTCCTGTCTTCGTGGCGAGTGCCCGCAGTTCAACCAGGTCGGTAGGTCGTAGGGACGGGCCGGTGAACACGATCGTTCCGGGCCGGGTCATCGCGGGGACCTCGCCAGCTCGGCCCTGGCCATCGCGGCGTGCAGCCTGGTGCCGAGCCGGGCCGGGTCGTTGTGATAGTTCTCGATACCGGGCACGATCACCTGGGTCACGGAGAACGGTAGGTCGGGCGGTGCGAGCTCGGTGGCGAACACGAGCTCCAGCCCGGCCAGATCGAGCCCGTCGAGGACCAGGTCCAGGTCCGCCTCCACCGTGCCGGTGGTGCGGTGCGGCAGCTCGCCGAAGTCCAGTTCGGGCCGGCCGGCGCTCCAGGTGTGCAGCATCTTCTGCATCTCCTCGTAGGAGGCGTGCCGGCGGTGTACCTGGCCGTTGAGGTCCTCGCGAGCCCCGGAGATCACGTTCAGCCGGGACTGCGCGGCCTCGGTGAGTGCCCGGCTGAGCGCCACGGTGGGGTCGGGATGGCAGCCGGCGCCGCCGTTGATCAGCAGACCGTCCTCGGCGTGGGTGTCGTCGGTCGTGACGAATATGGTCGGCATACCGATCTCGTTGGCGTACCCGAACACCTGCACCCTGATGCCGGCCTGCTCGAATCGGGTGACGAGCGTCTGTGCCTCAGCCGGCAGCGTGGCCGACCTGATGCGGTGGCCGCCCCGTAGCGTCTCGCCGAACGCAGTGCAATCGTGCTCGACCAGCTCCAGTAGGCCGTGCAGCAGCGCCTCGCGTGGACTGTTGCCCGAGGCGAGTCCGATGGTGTTCGAGGAGAACATCCCGTACTCGTCCGGGAACGGTGTGAACACCGCCAGCGCGGGGATGAGCACCTCGGTGCCGGAGCGCAACTCCCGGGCCGGCCACCAGGACAGCGGCTGCTGCTCGGTCCACCGGTGGCCGCGCCGGAGGATGAGCCGCCGGGGGTCGAGTGTCGGAAGGCCGGCCGCGACGAGGTCGGCGTAGCTGGCGCGGAGCGGCGGCTCGGCGGCCCGGGGCTCGCACCAAGTCCGTTCGATCGCCTCCATCATTGCCGAGACCCGGGCGGCCGGCATAGTCGTGCCTTTGCCACTGGTGACCGTGTTGAGGCCGGGTGCGGCGTCGGGACGGCAACTGTTGAACACCGGGATGCCGAGCACGTCCAGGTCGGTCACGTCGGCGACCCGGGTGATGCCGCACCGGTCGAGGACGCCGCAGGCCAGTTCCGCGGTCGCTTCCAGGGTGCGGATACGCAGCGACGTGCCACTGGCGGTGGTGGCATCCGCCGTGGACGGCGAGAGCCAGTGCGCGCGGCTGCGGCTGATCCGTTGGGTGAGCGTGCCGGTGAGCGTCATGGGGTCAGCACCTCCGCACAGGCCGCGCGGACCCAGTCGTACCAGGCGGTCACGTTGGCGGGCCGCTCGATGCTGTGGCCCTCGTCCGGGAGCAGCATGAGCCGTACGTCGGCCTTGCGGGTGTCCAGGGACCGGTACATCGCCCGGGTCTCGCCGACCGGCACATGACTGTCCGCGCAGCCGTGCGACAGCAGCACGGTCACCCCCGGATCGATGCTCTCCATCGCGAGACTCTCCCTGCGGTACGCCTCGGACTCCTCGACCGGCCCGTACTCCCGCAGCCAGTGCCAGTGCAGGTCGCAGGCGCGGGCGACGGCGGCGAAGTCCGCCCAGCCGGCATGGCTGGCGACGAGCCGGATCTCCGGCAGCCGGGTGGCCAGGGCCAGCGCGAGGTAGCCGCCGAAGCTGCCACCCATCGCAGCGACTCGCCGAGGGTCCAGGTCCGGGCGCCGGAGCGCCGCGCGGACCTGCTCGGCGGCGACCGAGGCCACCTCCGAACTCCATCGACCCCAGCCCCGCTCGACTGCCTCCTGCCCATACCCCATGGACAGCGGGGGGTCAGGCATCAGCACGGCGTAGCCCTCCGCGACGAACGGCCATGGATTCCACCGCCACGACCAGTCGGTCCAGCTCAGCAGGGGACCGCCATGGCACCAGACGAGCACCGGAAGCGGCTCGTCGCGCTCGTCCGCCGGCAGGCACAGCCAGCTGTACCAGACCGTGCCGTCCTCGGCTCGGTGGCTGAGCCGTTCCATCCGCCCGGCCGGCGTGGCGTCGGCAGCCGGGGCCAGCAGGGTTCGCGCGGGGGGATCATCGAGGTCGACGACGACCACTTCGGGCGGCAGGTCCACCCGGGACTGAACGACCAGGACCTCGGCCGATGTTGCGGTGACGGACTGCACCGAACCGGCCAGCTCGACCGGCTCGGGAGGGTCGCCCTCCGACGTCACCCGGTACAGCCGCCGTCGGCCGTCGGCCTCGCCGGCGCACAGCAGGGTGCGCCCGGACCAGGCCTTCGGCTGGAGCCAGTGCGGGTGTTGGGCGGCGGGCCGCAGTATCCGGGAGCCGTCCGACGCGACCAGCACCACCTCCTGGCGCGGGCCGAGCTCCGGGGTCGCCACCCGCTCCGCCGTGCAGGCAAACCACGAGCCGTCCGGGGACGGCACAGCATCCCGGAGGTCGTCGTCCAGCCACACCGCCTGGGCGGCAGCCGGGTCCGTCACGGGGATGAGGAGCAGGCCATGCCGACGGTGGCCGCCGCGCAGGAAGCGGACCACACCGGCCGCGCATCGGGCGCCGTCCGGCGTCACTGCCAACAGCCCGGTGAGCCGTTCATTGGGCGCCAGCGCAACTTCGAGCGGTTCCGGCGGCCCAGGGTCGAGTGATGTCCGGAGCAGGCCGAGCACCTCGCCGGCGCTCTGGTAGCTGGAGTGCGGCCACAGGTCGCTGTCCACCATGGCGGCGGTTCGGTGTGGATCGGCCTGGTCGGCGGGCACCCATGCCGCCGCGATGACCACGGAGGAGGCGGCGGCGTAGGACACCACATCGCGGCCGGGGCTCAGCACGAGCTCGGCCTTGGTCTCAGGCCGGTGTCGGCGCAGGCTCCGGCCGGTGCGCGCCTTGGTGTCCGAGAGGAACAGGTAGCCATCGTCAAGCACCGTCACGGCGGAGGCCCCGGCGTAGGCGTGCGCCAAGGTGAGGTCACCGTCCGGCGCCGGTGTGTAGCCGAGCACGAACGGCACCGGGTAGGGCCGGTCCGGTCGGGTCAGCCTGGCCTCCAGCACCAGGCCGGCCCCGAGCCGGTGCGCGACCTCCGCCCGGACCTGGCCGAGCAGGACGTCCAGTTTCACGTCCGGCCGCCGCGCTGCCGGTTTCGCACCGCCCGGTCGGCCAGCGCGGCGGGGTCCAGGGCGGACAGCGTTTTGCCCAATTCCGTGCGCAGCCAGGCGGTTTTTTCCGCCGGGGTGAGGAAGTGGTGATTGCCCGCGATCTCGGCGGCTCGGGGGCTGTCGAGGAACTCGGCAATCAGCAGGTCGGCCAACTCCCGGCCGGTGGGCTGCTCGATGGTCACAGCGAGGTGGAACGATCCGGCCGGGCCCGCCTCGGAGCGGTGCTCCTGGCCGCCGGGAAGATACAGCACATCGCCAGGAACAAGGGTGAGCGCCGGGCCGGGCGGCAACGTCCAGTGCGATTCGCCGTCGAGCTGGAAGTGCAGCACGTGCTGCCCGGCGGTGTGCTCCGCAGACGCGGTCGCGCCGGGCGGGCTGAGGAAGAGCACCGAGTGCGCTCCGCCTTGCAGATCCGCGCACAACCCGTCGACCACGCTCCGGATGCCGACGTGCCAGTGTTCGGGCTGGTTAAGGGTGATGACCCGACCTGCCGCGTACTTCGAGCGGGCCGCCGCCGGATCTGCGTAGGCGGGCAACGCCCGGCCCAGCACCTCGCGGGTGATGGTGATGCCCTGCGCGGTCGCGCCGCCGCCGATCTCCCGGAGCATGCTGAAGTACGGCGCGACCAACAGTCCGCACTCGACCATTTCCCAGGCGGCGGCCTCCGGGAGCAGGCGTGGCCCGGCCGCGTACCGGAAGACCTCCGGCCGTCGTGCCCACACCTCGGCGACGAAGGAGTCGACCTCGCCGACAATGTCGGCCAACAGCGTCGTCGTCATCAGATCGTCCTGTTTCGCATTCGGTCGACCGCCGTACTGACCAGGGCATCCGGGTCGGCCGAGTCAAGGTGGTCCAGCAGCGCCTTAGCCACCGCCGCCGCCCGGCCCTCCACGGACAGCGCCGGGTCGAGCTTCGGCTGGCCGAAGGTTGTCATCAACGACCCGACCAGGTCCCGTGGTGTCGGCTCGGTGATGGTGAAGGTCAGGTGCAAGGAGGTGCCGCCCCGCGCGGTGGCCACATGGGGGAAGCCGTGCGGCAAATACAGCACATCGCCGGGCTCCATCACGAAGGTGTGCGAGTGGCTGTCGACGTCCACGTTCAACCCTGGCCGCGAATCAATCTGGTCGGGGGCGTCGTAGATCGTCCACTCCTTGGCCCCGGCGAGCTGGAGCGCCAGCACGTGCGAGCCGTCCCGGTGCGGGAGCATCCCGGTGTTGTCACAGGGGGTGTAGAATACATACGCCTTGAGTTCGGCGGCGATCCGGGCCTCAAGTGCGCGCATCAGGGTGCGGATCGGCAGGTGCCAGTCCTCAAGCTGACTGAACTTCATGGTGGCACCCGCGGCGAGGTGTTCCCGGACCTTCTCGGGGTCGGCGAACGAACCAACCCGCTGGCCGAGCACGTTGCGAGACCGGGTGAAGTCACCGACCGCGGGCTGGTTGCCCTCGCGGAGCAGAGTGAAGTAGGGCCAGCGCAGTAGGCCGGCGTCGAGCTGGGCCTGGATGGCGTGCTCGTCGATCAGGCCGTCCGGCGGGACCGCCTTGGGGAACAACCCGTGCTTTTTGTTCCAGTAGGTGCCCAGCAGGTCCACGTCGCCGAGCAGTCGGACCAGCGGATGTTCCATGCCTACAGCCGTCCCTCTCGGTCGGATCCGGACCAACTCCGGGAGCGCCGGAGCGGCCCCCGGAATTGGCTCACCGAAGGTCCCTTGCTACTTAGGCCTCGTTGATGTTCTCGATCACCATCGGGCGGGAGTGGTCCGAGAGCTCATCGATCTCGGCGTTGGCTTCCGTGATGAGCAGCTCAGCCTCGGTCGCACGGAGCTTGTCGTCAAAAGACATTCCGACTCCTTCTGGTTCGAGATGGTTCGACGCGATTGCGCCGGACGAAGATCACACTACGTCGATCCAGATCTCTTCGAAAGGGCGCGAGCCCACCAACTACGCGAGGTAGCCAAGGAATTTCGCGATGCTCCGTCGCAACCCAGCCGCACCAAGGCCATGTGCAATCGCGTGCTGACGCGGAGTTCCGTAGTGGCGCAGCTCGTTCAGCCCCACGCCGAGAGACAACGTCCGATGTGCCCGATCGGGCAGTGCGCGCGCGACCTCGGCGGTCGAGGTGCCCGCGAGGTAGGGCTCGACGAGCACAACGTTGGCCTCCGCCTGGTCGGCCACTGCGGCCCGCAGCGCCGCCGCGTCAAATGGCCGGATCGTCGCCGCATACAGCACGGTTACGTCCAGCGGACCGACCGCCGCCAGTACGGCGTCGGCCAGCGGACCGACCGCGATGACAGTGCCCCGGCCGCCCTCGCGCAGTACCCGGAACCTGGTTCCGTCCAACTGGTAGGCGCTCTCGTTCACCTGGTTGGACAGGCGGATGTAGACCAGGCCGTCGGCCACCGCGGCGTGGCGGAGCTGGGTCTCGACCTCGTCGGGATGGCCCGGCACATGGATCGTCCAATCCGGCAGGGTGGCCAGCAGAGCCACGTCACCGGGAGACTGATGGGTCCGGCCACCGCTGGCGATGTCGTAGGACCCGCCTGCACTGACCAGTACTGCACCCACGTCCTGGTGGTTCAGGTCGAGTTTGATCTGCTCGAAGGGCCGCTCGATGAGAAACGGCGCGAAGCTGTGCGCGATGGGCCGCAGCCCCGCCAGGGCAAGCCCGCCGGACACACTGATCAGCAGTTGTTCGCGAATGCCCAGATTGATCACCCGCTCCGGGTACTTGCCGGCGGCCTGGCCGAACATTTTCGCGCTCAGGTCGGCTGTAACCAGCGCAAGGTTCTCGTGCTCGGCGAGCAGTTCAGTCGTGACCTCGACGAACCGCTCCCGCATCTGCCCAGCCATAGCGCCTCCTCCTCGGTTGTGTGGTCAGTGGCCAGGGGTGTGCTCGACCTCGGCGACCACCACGGCGGGGCGGCCCGGATGTGGAGCCGTGAACGCAGCTTCGAGTTCAGTGTGCTTACGGCCGTTCACCCGCGCCGTCGCCCAGCCCTCCGCGGCGAACCGTGTCTCCAGGCCGCCGGGCCAGCCCTGGGTCGCGTTGTCGTTGTCGATCACGATGACGTTGAGCTGGTCGAGCCCGCTCCGGCCGGCGTAGGCGATCGCCTCGTGGTTGGAACCTTCATCGAGTTCGCCGTCACCGAGCAGTACCCACATCTGGGTCGAGGTCAGGCCGCGGGCTCGCAGACCGAGCGCGGTGCCAACTGCCAACGGCAGCCCGTGACCGAGCGAACCGCTGGAAATCTCCACCCCCGGCACCAGAGACCGGTCCGGGTGGTGGCCGAGCGGGGAGTGATAAGTCCCGAACCGATCGAACTCCGCAGGGTCGAGGAAGCCCTTAGCCGCCAGTACTGCGTAGTACGCCATCGGCCCGTGCCCCTTCGACAGGTAGAACCGGTCACGGTCGGCCGCCAACTCAGGCCCGACCCGTAGCACTCGGTCATAGAGCACCCAAAGCACATCCAGGGTGGACGACGCCGCCTCGGCGTGCTTCTCATCCCCAGTCATCGAAGCCATCAAGCGGTACAGGTCGTCGTAGCCCAGCCCGGTCATCGCGCCACCCACTTCCCAACTGCGTTTAGGGCGCGAAGATACACGACCGGCGATCTTCGCCGAGCCGTCGCGTACAAAGCATGACCAGCGCTCTCTGCGGACGCCCCGTGCCCTTGATCGGTGGTCTAGGGTGGGCCGCCATGAGGCAGCGGAGGGTGTATGACAAGGATGTGCCGCTTGAGGAGACGCTGCGGGCGTTCGAGAGCCTGATCAGGCAGGGAAGGATATTTTGGGGGCTGACCGCGTGATCGCCTCCTTCGTCCGCCGGAACTACTCCTCGCTGCGCGGCCCGGCGGCCCCCCTGGCGGTGCTGCACCTGCTCGACAGCGTCGGCAACGGACTCTTCCTCGCCAGCGCGACCGTCTACTTCATCGTGGTCGCTGGGCTGCCTGCCGCCCTGGTCGGGATCGGGCTGTCCCTCGCGGGCTTCACCGGTTTCATCTCAAGTGTCCTCATGGGGCGCGCCGCCGACCGGTTCGGCGCCCGGCAAATGCTGCTGATCAGCATGCTGGCCCTCGCCGGTGTCTATTGCCTGTACCCCATGGTTGACTCGCCGCCCACGTTCTTCGTGGTGGTGGCCCTGGTCGGTGCCCTCGAATGGGGCAGCGGGCCGCTGTTCCACACCCTGGTCATGGATCTGGTACCGGAGACCGACCGGGTCACTGGCCGGGCCGCGCTCCGTTCAGTGTTCAATGTCGGCTTCTCCGCCGGCGCACTGCTCGCCGCGGTGCTGATCGGTATCGGCGGTGCAGCGATGCAGGCCCTGCCGCTGGGCAACGCGCTGTCATTCCTACTGGCGGCACTGGTGGTACTCAGGTTGCCCGTCACCCTCCTCGGGCCGCCACCCGAACGAGCGTCGCGATTCCGGGCGCTGCGGGACAAGCCGTTTCTCGCCGTAATCGGGGTGTCGACCCTGCTCGCCCTCAACGGCACCGTACTCGTGGTGGGGGTGCCGCTGTGGATTCTCAGCGTCGACGGCGTACCGCGCAGCGTGATCCCGCTGGTGTTCATCTTGAACACCGTGCTGGTCGTCCTGCTGCAGGTCCGGGCCGCCCGCGGCTCGGACGTCCTGGACGGCGCTGTCGGCGCCGCCCGACGATCCGGGTTGGTGAGCGCGGCGGCCTGCCTCGTCATGGTCCTCGGCGGTCTGACCGGTTCCTGGCCCGCCATCGGCATCGCGGTTCTCGCCATCCTGCTGATCACCGCCGGCGAACTGTGGCAGTCCGCCGGTGCGTTCGGCATCGGCTACGCGCTGGCACCCGAGACGGCCCGAGGCGAATACCTTGGTGCGTTCCACCTTCGGATGGTGGTGCAGGCAACACTCGGCCCAGCAGTAGTGGCCTGGATCGCGACCGACCTCGCCCCCTACGGCTGGGCGATCCTCGCGGCAGCGCTCCTCGCCGGGGCGCTGTTGATCGGCCCAGCGGTTCGCCGGGCCGAACGCGACCGGGCCGCCGCCGTCTGAACCCCGCGACACTCAAGGACAGGAGCTGTGCGATGAATTTGCGGTTCGGCGTGAGCCTGTGGAAGCTCGAAGACAGGGCCTCCTGGATGGAGAAATCCCGACGGGCCGAAGACCTCGGCTACCACGTGATCACCGTGCCCGACCACATCGACATGCCATCGCCCTTTCTTGCGTGCGTTCTGGCGGCTGAGGCGACCAGTAGCGTCCAGGTCGGCACGTTCGTGAGCAATACCTCGTTCTACAGCCCGGCGCTGTTCGCCAGGGATGTCATCACCACCGCCCAGCTCACCGGCGGGCGGCTGGAGGTCGGACTCGGTGCGGGATGGAAAAAGCGGGAGTTCGACGCGGCCGGAATTCCATTCGAGGCGCCGGGCAAGCGCGTCGATCGACTCGTCGCGACCCTGGACGAGGTGACCCGCGCCTGGAGCGTCCTGGGCGGCCCCACCGCACCCGACCGGCCGCCCCTGATGATCGGCGGAAACGGCGACCGGGTGCTGAGACTGGCCGCCAAGCGCGCCGACATCGTGTCGTTCGCAGGCACCATATTCGACCCGCAGGGCCGGGGCATGCAGTTCCTCACCGAGCAACAGATGGACGAACGGGTGGCGCTGGTCGATGCCGAACTGCGCACAGCAGGCCGGGACGCGGTGCGCCGCAACATCATCGTCCTGCGCACTCAAGTGACGAATGATCGTCCGGCTGCACTGGAAGACTACTCCCGGTTTCTGCGGGGCACGCTGAGCCCGGAACAGGTCGGCGAACTGCCTGCCGTGCTGATCGGGAGCCCGGAACAGATCGCCGAGCAACTGATCGCTCGCCGGGAGCGGTTCGGCTTCAACTACATCACCGTGCAAGAGTCGGCGCTCGACACCTTCGCCAAGGTGATAGCGCTGCTCAGCTGAGTGGGTGGAAGGAAACGAGTACCTCCGCTCTGTCCGGAGAACCGGCCGGCTCACTGTGGGCATTCGCGAAGGCCACGCCCGCATCGGGCACCGGCCCCTGCGCACCCCTCGCTCCGACAACACGCTGTTCCCCGGCGCCTGCCAGGTCTTTCGCCTACGCCGCGACACCGGCGAGCTCGACGGCGTCTGGACCAGCAAGGAAATTGTCCTCGGCGTAGCCAGCATTGCCGGCTCCGAGCACCTCAACTGCCACACCAGGCAAGGCTGGACGGTGGAAATCGCCTCCATTGGGTCTGCGATGTCACCTTCAGCTGAGAGGGTGTTCTGCGAGTGCTCGGCGGACTCGCAGTACTTGAGGCGGGTTGTCCGGTTTCGGGGCTTCACGGCGGGTCGGATATGCGGTGCCCTGGTGGGCATGGACAGGCGCGAGCCGTACCCGAGTGACGTGTCGGATGAGGCATGGGAGCTGATCCGGCCGGTCATTGCGGCGTGGAAGGCGAAGCATCCTTCGGTCAGCGGGCACGAGGGCAACTACGGCATGCGGGAGATCGTGAACGCGATTTTCTACCAGGCCCGCACCGGCTGCCAGTGGCGCTATCTGCCCCACGACCTGCCGCCGAAGAGCGCGGTGTACTACTACTTCGGCAAGTGGCGCGACGACGGCACCACCGAGACCATCCACGAGCTGCTGCGCTGCCAGGTCCGCGAGATGCGTAAGCGGCGTGAGGACCCCACCGCGATCGTGATGGACTCCCAGACAGTGCGGGCCTCGGTGAACGCGCCGAAGGACACGACGGGGCTGGATGCGGGCAAGAAGAGCCCGGGCCGCAAAAGAGGCATCTCCACCGATGTCCTGGGCCTGATCATCGCCGTGATCGTGGTCACCGCGAGCGTGCACGACAACGCCATCGGCATCGCGCTGCTGGACAAGGTCGCCGCCGCCGCGCCCACCGTGACCAAGGCCTGGGTGGACGCCGGGTTCAAGAACGCCGTCGTCGAGCACGGCGCCCG
>NZ_JAYMZR010000087.1:0-30560 GCF_035828615.1 Streptomyces sp. H27-D2
CTCCGCAACGGCACCTTCTACGAACCCCGCACCGCCAAGAACGTCGAACTCGCCGCATGAACCCGACATGGACGAATCATCACAAGACAGGCAGCTCGGGGTTGACGAAAGACATAGGGGCACCCCCACGCTCCGCCGGGCTGCCGACCACCGCGGCTGCCCGGCTGCCGGGCCCGCAGGCGGACCGGCGGGTGATACCCGGTATCGGCCCCGAGACCCGCGGACGCATCCCGGCCGACGCCCGTCAGGTGCTGGTCGCCTCCGGCGACGGCGTGGACTCGGACACGGCCGAGGTCGTGCTCTACACCCGTGCGGGTGACGCCCGTTGGCGTGCCGGGCAGCGCTGGCCCGCGCACAACGCCGCGCGCGGCTGGACCACCGATCACCGCCTGGGCGACCTGCGCTCCCCGCAGGGGGTCTTCGAGCTGAGCGACGCGGGCGGCAAACGGCCCGCTCCGGGCGCCAAGCTCCCGTACCAGCGAAGCCACTTGTTCACCGTCACCGGCGCCGGCGTCGAGGGTGAGCCGCTGGCCGGGGCCTTCGACTACGTCGTGGCCATCGACTACAACCGGGTCGCGGGCAACTCGCCGCTGGACCAGCAGCGGCCCGACGGCGCGGCCAAGGGCGGCGGCGTATGGCTGCACGTGGACCACGACGGCCCGACGCAGGGCTGCGTCAGCCTGTCCCGCGACGCGATGCGGGCGCTCCTGGGCACGCTCGACCCAGGGATGCGTCCGGTGATCGTGATGGGGCCGAAGGACTGGCTCGCGCGGTAGACGCGATGTTCCCGTTACTGGATGCTTCCGTTGCTCCCGATAGCGCAATTAATCCGAACGAATGCTTCCTTGACGGTGGATGCAACCAATAAAGCGCCCAGAGTGTCTGGATAAGTACATACCCGATACCGGGTGGAAAGCCAGACAACGGAGGAATCGCCATGACTCGTTCCCCCAAGCGCTCCGCGGCCCTCGCCGCCACCTGTGCGGCGGCCCTCGGGCTCGGCCTCACCCTCGCCGCGTCGGCCCCGGCGGCGTCCGCGCCCACCGCGCGCGCCGCCGCAGCGGCACCCGGCCCGCGATACAACGCCGAGCAGGTGCACCACTTCCTGGAGGGCTTCTACGGCAACCACGGCCCCCGGGTCTGGGAGCGGAAGCACCTCGTCACGAACGCGTTGAAGCGGAAGGCCGCCCGCACGCACAACTACGACCTGCTGCTGTGTGCCCAGAACACTCCCAAGGACATCGCGATCGGCAAGGTCACCACCGCCCAGTCGGCGGGCATGGGCTGGGCCACGGTCACCAACAGCTGGGGTGGCGGCCGGAAGACCGCCTTCACCGCTTACGTGGGCCTCGACTCCAGGAAGCAGATCAAGTTGGCGGACATCGACTGCACGCCCTGAGCGCCCGGTGCCGCCCGGGAACCGCCCCGTATACCGCGGTTGGTGTAGCGGGCCGGGGCGGTGTACTCCCTGGGGAGGTGCGCAGATTCCCCCCTGGGGCTACGTAGGATCCGGAGTATGGATCTCCACCTGCCCCGACGCCGTGGGCGGCTGCTCGCCGGAACCGTGGCTCTCGCCGTTCTGGCCGGAGCCGCCGGCACCTGGACGGCCGCCGCATCCGGGGGCGAAGCCGCCGTGCACCGCGAGGACCGCCGCCTCGCCATGCCCGAAGGACCAGGAGCCCCCGCCGACCCCGGCGCCAAGGGCTCCGTCTCGGGGGGCACGGCCGGCAAGGGGAGCAGCAATAACGGTGACGACGGCAAGGGGGACAAGGGCGACGGCGACAACGGCAAGGTGCGGATCGACACCTCCTTCTACACCTCCGGGCCGTCCTCGCAGCGCCGTCCCGCCATCCTGCTCGGACACGGCTTCGGCGGCAGCAAGAAGGACGTGCGACACGAGGCCGAGGATCTCGCGCGCGACGGCTACGCGGTGCTGACCTGGTCGGCCCGCGGCTTCGGCCGCTCCACCGGCCGGATCGGGATCAACGACCGGGACCACGAAGTCGCCGACGTCCGCCGGCTGATCGACTGGCTGGCGGCGCGCCCCGATGTGAAGCTCGACGCCAGCGGCGACCCCCGGGTCGGCGTCACGGGCGCTTCGTACGGCGGCGCGATCTCGCTGCTCGCGGCCGGCTACGACAAGCGGGTCGACGCGATCGCCCCGCAGAACACCTACTGGAACCTCGCGGACGCGCTGTTCCCGCAGGGCGTCTTCAAGAAGCTCTGGGCGGGGATCTTCTTCACCTCGGGCTCCTCCTCGGCGTCGATGGGCGGCCTCAGCTCCTCCGCCCCGCAGGCCCCCATGAGCGGCGACCACGGCTGCGGGGACTTCGAGCAGGCCGTGTGCAAGATGTACGAGCGGGTCGCCGTCGCGGGCAAGCCCGACGCGGCGGCCCGCAAGATGCTCGCCGACAAGAGCCCGTCCGCCGTCGCCGAGCGGATCAAGGTGCCGACCCTGATTTTCCAGGGCCAGAACGACAGCCTCTTCCCGCTCGACCAGGCCGACGCCATGTCGAAGGCGATCCGCGCGAACGGCGCGCCTGTCGACGTGGACTGGAACGCCGGCGGCCACGACGGCGGCGACCAGGAGACCGACCGGATTCGCCAGCGCGTCACGAGCTGGTTCGACCGCTACCTCAAGAAGGACGAGGGGACGGACACCGGCCCGGCGTTCCGGGTCAGCCGCACCGGCGGCATCGACTCCACGAACGCCCGCGTCCAGCTGCGCGGAGCGAGCAGCGACCGCTACCCGGGCCTCGACGGCGCCGCCACCCGCGCGGTCCGGCTCGCCGGCCGCGAGCAGACCATCGCCAACCCGGCCGGCGGCAGCCCGCCCGCCATCTCCGCCGTCCCCGGCGGCGGCGCGCTCTCCCAGCTGTCCAGCGTCGGAGCCGGCATCTCCCTCGACTTCCCCGGCCAGTACGCCCGCTTCGAATCGGCCCCGCTCCGCTCCGGGCTGCGCGTCACCGGCTCCCCGTCCGTCGACGTCCGGGTCACGTCCGACTCCGCCGACGCGGTGCTGTTCGGCAAGGTCTACGACGTGGCTCCGGACGGGAAGCAGACGCTGCCCTCGCAGCTCGTCTCCCCGGTCCGGGTCGAGGGCGCCAAGGCGGGGAAGACGGTCCGGCTGCGGCTTCCCGCCGTCGACCACAACTTCCAGTCCGGCCACCGGATGCGGCTCGTGCTGTCCGCCACCGACCTCGGCTACGCTTCTCCGGCCGAGCCTGCGACGTACACGCTCTCGCTCGGCGGCTCGGCCGGCCAGTCGCTCGGCAAGTCCGCCGCGCACGCGCCAGCCGCGCCCGCGCTGAGCGTGCCGACCGCCACGGCCGTACAGACCGAGTCGGCCTCCCTGCCGTGGTGGGTCTGGGGGCTGCCGCTCGGCGGCCTGGTCCTCGCCGCCGCCCTGGTGCTGATCGGCCGCCGCCGCGTCGTGGCCCCGGCCGCCGACCCCGAGCTGGCCGAAGTGCCGCTGCTGATCACCGATCTGAGCAAGCGCTACGCCAAGTCCGCCGACCGCTACGCCGTGCGCGACCTGACCATCCGCGTCGAGCGCGGCCAGGTGCTGGGGCTGCTCGGCCCCAACGGAGCGGGCAAGACCACCACCCTGCGGATGCTGATGGGCCTCATCCGGCCCGACGCCGGCGAGATCCGTATCTTCGGGCACGCGATCCGGCCGGGCGCGCCGGTGCTCTCGCGGGTCGGCGCGTTCGTCGAGGGCGCGGGCTTCCTGCCGCACCTGTCGGGCCGCGCCAACCTCGACCTCTACTGGCAGGCCACCGGCCGCCCCGCCGCCGACGCCCACATCGAGGAGGCGCTGACGATCGCCGGGCTCGGCGACGCCCTCCAGCGCGCGGTGCGCACCTACTCGCAGGGCATGCGGCAGCGCCTCGCCATCGCGCAGGCCATGCTCGGCCTCCCGGACCTGCTCATCCTGGACGAGCCGACCAACGGCCTCGACCCGCCGCAGATCCGCGAGATGCGCGAGGTCATGGTCCGCTACGCGGCGGCCGGCCGGACCGTCATCGTCTCCAGCCACCTGCTGGCCGAGGTCGAACAGACCTGTACGCACCTGGTCGTGATGGACCGCGGCAAGCTCGTCAGCGCCGGCCGCGTCTCGGACATCGTCGGCTCCGGCAACGCGCTGCTGGTCGGCGTCGCGGGCGAGCTGACGGACGCGATGACCGACAAGGTCGGCGCGCTGCCCGGCGTCGGCACGGCGGTGCAAACCGACGGCGGGCTGCTGGTCACGCTCGACGGCGGCACCGCCCCCGAACTGCTCGTGGAACTCGTCCGGCTGGACGTACCGGTGACCGGCCTCGGCCCGCACCGCCGCCTGGAGGACGCGTTCCTCACCCTGATCGGAGGCACCGCGTGAGCGCCGCCCAGCTGGCCGAAGCCGCCCCCGGCTACCGCGCCCGGCACACCCTGCCGCTGCGCGTCGAGGCGATGCGGCAACTGCGCCGCCGTCGCACGCTGGTGGTCGCCGGCATCCTCGCCGTGCTCCCGTTCGTGCTGATCGCGGCCTTCGCGATCGGCGGCGAACCCGGCCGGGAGAACGGCCAGGCGTCCCTGCTGGACACCGCCACCGCCTCCGGCGCGAACTTCGCCGCGACCTGCCTCTTCGTCTCGGCGGGCTTCCTGCTCGTGGTGCCGGTCGCGCTCTTCTGCGGCGACACGATCGCCTCCGAGGCGAGCTGGGCCTCGCTGCGCTATCTGCTCGCCGCGCCCGTCCCACGTGCCCGGCTGCTGTTCAGCAAGCTCACGGTGGCGCTGGTCTTCAGCGCGGCGGCGATGGTGCTGCTGCCGGTGGTCGCGCTCGCGGCGGGCACAGCCGCGTACGGCTGGGGCGACCTGCAGATGCCCACCGGCGGCGCACTGCCCGCCGGGACCGCGCTGCTGCGGCTCGGGGTCATCGTCGCCTTCATCTTCGTCTCCCAGCTGGTCACCGCGGCGCTCGCCTTCTGGCTCTCCACGGTCACCGACGCACCGCTCGGCGCGGTCGGCGGCGCGATCGGCCTGACCATCGTCGGCAACATCCTCGACGCGGTCACCGCGCTCGGCTCCTGGCGCGACTTCCTGCCCGCGCACTGGCAGTTCGCCTGGGCGGACGCGCTCCAGCCGCAGCTGGAGTGGAGCGGCATGATCAAGGGCACGGCGGTCTCGGTGGCCTACGCCCTCGTCCTGTTCGCACTCGCCTTCCGGGGCTTCCGGCGCAAGGACATCGTGTCCTGAGGAGCCGGTCATCGTGCTCTGAGGGACGGTCATCGTGCCCTGAGGAGCCAGTCATCAGGCCCTGCCTGATGCGTCATGCCAACCCTGCGTGATCGCTGTTCGAAGAGGATCGGACGGAATTCGATCAGTTATCGGGCTCACCCGGTCGGGACACGGCTGTCTTCGTACAACCGGGCCGAGTTGTACTGGGTCGCGATCACTGGGGGTAGCTTCGGGCGGACAGTGTGAGACCGCCGCGCGGAAGCGGTTGTGCGGGAGCGTCTGTGCCGGAGCGGTCCGGCCGCGACGCACCCCGGTCCTCAGCCGTGGAGCTCCGAGGAGGTGACGACTGGTGCCGACCGAGACTGCGCCGAAGGGCTGCGGCGAAGACGGCGTGAACGACGGCGTGAACGACGGCGTGAACGACGGCGCGGACAACGGCGCGGACAACGGCGAGGGCGACCGCGCGACGGGGCGGCTCATCGCGGTGGAGCGGATGCGGCCCGGCGACCACGCGTTCACGAGTCACGCCGATGACGACGACCGCTGGAGCGTCCTGGCCGCCTTCGTCCAGCACGGACTGGCGCGCGGCGAGAAGGTCATGGTGCTGGCCGACCCCGGCGTCCCCGTCCCGGACGTACGCGACGCGCTGCGGTCCTACGGGCGCATCGCCCCGGAGGCCGAGAAGCGCGGCCAGCTGTCCTACTCCAGCATGCGCGCGCTCATCCTGCCGGACCGGCGCTTCACCGCGAAGCGGCAGCTGGGGCGGCTGCGGGAGGAGACCGAGCGGGCCCGCGGCGAGGGGTACCAGGGCTTCCGTACGGTCATCGATATGGCGTGGGTCCAGGACCTCGGCGCGGACATCGAGGCGGTGCTCCACCGGGAGACCCACACCGGGCAACTCTTCGCCGACAAGACGTACGCCGAGATCTGCGCCTACGACCGCCGCCGGTTCGCGCCGGACGTAGTGGCGGCGATGCGGCGCGACCACCCGGTCGTGCTGCTGGAGCGGCTCGGCGACCTGGCCGCCGTCCCCACGCGGGACGGGCTGCGGCTGGTCGGGGACGCCGACCTCGCCACCCACCCGCTGTTCGCCACCGAGGTCGGGGCCGCGCTGACCCGGGGCGCGCCCGACGGGCGGCGACCGCTGCTCGATCTGGCCGGGCTGTGCTTTCTCGACGCCCACGGAGCCGCCACGCTGCTCCGGCTCGTGGCGGCGGCGGACGGCGGCGGGCAGGTCGAAGTCCGCTGCGCACCGGCTCAGGCCCGGCTGTTGCGCCGACTCGGCGCACCGGGTGTCCGGAAACTGGTCCTGACCGAGGTCGAGGTGTGGTGATCATGAGCGCAGATCCGGACGGGGGCCCGGACCGGAGCCGTAACAAGGATGGGAGCAGGAACGGGGATCGAAGCCTGAACGGGGACTGGGGTCGCAACGGGGACCGGAGCCGGAACGGAGGCCGGGGCCGGTCCCAGGTGGTGGCGTCGGAGCAGGGCGCGGGCGGCTGCGAGGCCGGCGAGGAGGCGGTGCACGAGCGGCTGTTGGAACTGCTCTTCACCGCCGCAGACCTGCCCAAGCTGCGGACGGGGATCGGCGAGTGCGCGGCGTTGGCGGGGCTGTGCGACACCCGTCGAGCGGACTTCGTCCTCGCCGTCCACGAGGTGGCGTGCAACGCGGTCGAACACGGCGGCGGCGGCGGCCGACTGCTGCTCTCCAGCCACGACGGCACGCTCCACTGCCGGATCACCGACAACGGGCCGGGGTTCAGCGCGGACCTCATCCCGCCGCAGCCGCCCGGCATCGAGTCGGGCGAGGGCGGCCGGGGTCTGTGGCTCACCCGGGAGCTGACCGACCGGTTGGAGATCGCGGCGGCCGGTGCGGTGGGGGCGGTCGTGACGTTGGTCGTGGTGCTGAGCTGACGCTGAGCGCGGACGGCCCGGATGACTGGCGGGACCGGCCCCAAGCCCCGAAACGGGACCTGGGGCCGGACCGCAGGCAGGCGAACGGGCTGCCGGCTGCCGCGAGCGGGTCAGGAACAGGCGGTCCTGACCGGCCAACCAGCCGCTCAGGACCGGCGCAGGATCACCGGCAGCGTGTTGTGCCCGTTCGAGATGAACGACTCCGACGGCTCCAGGCTCTCCGACGGCACGGCGAGCGCCATATCGGGGAAGCGGTCGAACAGCGCGGGCAGCGCGATGCCCGCCTCCAGCCGGGCCAGCGGCGCGCCCAGGCAGAAGTGCACGCCGTGGCCGAAGGCCAGATGCGTGCCACGGGTCGGGCGGGTGATGTCGAAGCTGTCGGCGTCCTCGCCGTGCGTGGCGCGGTCGCGCCCGGCGGCGGCGTAACCGGCGAGGATCGGATCGCCCTTGCGGATGACCACGCCGCCCTCGGCCGGGTCGCCGCCGACCGGGATGTCCTCGGCGGCGTACCGCAGCGGCAGGTTGGCGATGGGCGACTGCGAGCGCAGCGTCTCGTCGATCACGTCGTCCCAGCTCGCTTTGCCCGTCAGGACCAGTTTCAGCTGGTCGGGGTGGGTCAGCAGCGCGTGGATCGCGTTGTGGATGAGGTTGACGGTGGTCTCGTGGCCGGCGCCCAGCATCAGGATGAGGGTGTCGACGAGCTCCGTCTCGTTGAGCCGGGAGTCGCCCTCGGCCTCGCGCGCGGCGATCAGACCGCTGGTCATGTCGTCGCCCGGCTCCGCCGTCTTGGCGGCGACCAGGTCGCCCAGCAGCGCGTACAGCTCGGTGTACGTGGCGGTGACCTCCGCCGGGTCCGCGGAGGTGTGGAAGATGCTGTCCATGAGGCGGTGCAGGTCCTCGCGGGAGCGCTCGGGGACGCCGAACAGCTCGCAGATCACCTGGATCGGGATCGGGTAGGCGTAGCCCGCGCGGACGTCGGCGGTCTCACCGGCCGGGGTCTCGGCGAGCCGGTCCAGGAGTTCCCGGGTCATCTCCTCGATGCGCGGCCGCAGCTCGGCGGAGCGGCGCGCGGTGAAGGCCTTGGAGACGAGGGTGCGCAGCCTTTTGTGGTCGGAGCCGTAGGCCGTGAACATGTTGGAGACCGCGACCCAGGTGAACAGCGGCCATTCCTGGGGTATCTCGCCGTTGATCCAGGCGGGCCAGTGCTGGTTGGGGTCCTTGGACACCCGTGGGTCGGTCAGCAGGGACTTCAGCACGTCGTGGTGGGTTACTGCCCACGCCACCACACCGCCAGGGAGTTCCACCAGCGCTGCCGGCCCGGCTTCGCGGAGCCGGGCGCCTTCGCCGTGGAGGTCCTGGCCGAAGGGATCGATGACGAGGGGACGGGACTCGATTGCCATGAACTGTCTCCCGGTGTCTGGTGGGACTGGGAATGGGACTGGGACTGGTCGAGTTGTGCCGGGTGCGCGGCCACGGGTGTCACGGGGACCACCCTGGTGAAACGCGCGGGGAGTGCGGTCAGTGCGCGGTGGAACGGTCCCGGACGCCACTGAAGGGTGTCGGCCGGGACGTCGAGTTCGAGGTCGGGCAGCCGGTCGAGGAGCTTCTCGATGGCGACCTCGGAGATCAGCCGGGCGGCGCTCTGCGCCGGGCAGGCGTGCGGGCCGGCGCTGTACGCGAGGTGCGCGCGGTTGCCCGAGCGCTGGACGGTCGCGGACAGCGACGGGTCGGTGTTGGCGGCGGCGAGGCTGACCACGACCGGCTCGCCCGCGTGCAGCGGTACGCCCGCCAGCTCCACGTCCTTGACCGGGTAGTGGACGGCGTAGTTGGCCAACGGCGGGTCCTTCCAGAGGACCTCGTCGAGGGCGTCGGTGATGGTGAGGCTGCCGCCGGTCAGGTCGTTGAAGAAACGGTCGTCGGAGAGCAGCAGCCGCAGGCCGTTGGAGATGAGGTTCGAGGTGGGCTCGGTGCCCGCGCCCATCATGACGACGACCTGGTGGATCATCTCTTCGTCGTTCAGCTGCGCGGGGTGCGCCATCATCCAGGACGTCACGTCCTGCGCCGGCTCGGCCCGCTTGAGCGCGATCAGGTCGCTGATGAGCCGGGTGTAGTCGGCGTTGGCCTGCTCCGCCTCCTCGGGGCTGGTGCCCTCGAAGATCCCGGCCATGGCGGCCATCAGCCGCGCGCCGTGCACCTGGTCCATGCCGAACAGGTCGTTGAAGACGAGCAGCGGGATCGCGCGGGCGTACTCCGCGATCAGGTCCGCCGAACCGGTGCCGGCGAACCGGTCGATGAGGTTGTCGGCGCTGTGCTCGACGTAGCGGCGCAGCGCGTGCGGGTCGACGCGGTCGAGGCTCTCGGTCGCGGCGGCGCGCAGCCGGTGGTGCGCGTCGCCGTCGGCGAACAGCACGTTGGGCCGGTAGCCCATCATCGGCATGACCGGGCTGTTGGCCGGCACCCGGCCCTCGGCGAGCGCGCGCCAGCGGCGCGGGTCCTTGCCGTACGCCTCGGTGCCGCGGAGCACTTCGAGTGCGGCGTAGTAGCCGGTGACGAGCATCGCGTCGACGCCGGGGGAGAGTTCGACGGGGGCGACCGCGCCCTGGCCGCGCAGCCGGTTGTAGACGCCGCTCGGGTCGGTGGCGAAATCCGCGCCGTACAGCGGGGTCACGGGGGCGCGGCCGGTGCCGGCGTGCGCCGGGCAGCCCGGGGGCGGGGCGGGGACGGTCACGCGAACTCCTGGTCGGTACGGGTCTGCGAGGCGCCGGCCGGGAGCTGGTCCTGTGGCCGGGGCTGGTCGGGGCCGGTCGGGTCGGTACGGGTCTGGAGGTACTGGACGAGCGAGATCAGCGCGTCGGTGGCCGAGGCGCGGTCCCGTGCGTCGCAGTGCACCAGCGGGGTCTCGGCGAGCAGGTCGAGCGCTTCGCGCAGCTCGCTCTCGTCGTAGCCGGGCGCGCCCTGGAAGGTGTTGACGGCGACCGCGTACGGCACGCCGTACTGCTCCAGCAGGTCCATGACGGGGAAGGAGTGGTCGAGCCTGCGGGTGTCCGCGAGCACCAGCGCGCCCAGCGCGCCGGTCGTCATGTCCTTCCAGAGCTGCTGGAAGCGCGCCTGTCCGGGGGCGCCGAACAGATACAGCACCAGGCTCTCGCTGAGCGTGAGCCGGCCGAAGTCCATGGCCACGGTGGTCGTGGTCTTGCCCTCGACCCCGGCGAGGTCGTCCACGGCCGCACCGGCCTGCGTCATCGTTTCTTCGGTGCGCAGCGGCGGGATCTCCGACAGGGCGCCGACGAAGGTGGTCTTGCCGACCGCGAAGTGCCCGGTGACCAGGATCTTCACGGCCGTCTGCACCGTCTGCGGTACGTACATGTCCTCACTTGATGGCGCGGAGGCCACGGAGCACCTCCTCCAGGAGCTGGGGGTCGAAGCGTTGGGCAGGCGGGATCGGCGCCCGGGTGGCCAGATGGCCGTGGTCCACGAGATCGGCGATCAGCACCTTGGTGATGCTGACGGGCAGCGAGAGATGCGCGGCCACCTCGGCGAGCGAGAGCGAACCGCCGCGGCAGAGCGCCAGAATGCGGCGTGCCTCGGGACCCGCGCCGGGACCGGTGGAGTCCGGGGAGCCGGGGGCTGCCGTGGTGGGCGTCGGTGAGGTGGCGTAGACCAGGGTGACCAGGTCGAGGGTGTTACGGGTCGGGCGCGCTCGGCCGCTGGTGACGACGTACGGCCGCACCAGCCCCTTTTCGCGGCGACGGGGTGTCATACGGCGCTGCCATTGTCCTGCCGGGGCGGGCTGGTCAGGTTCTTCCCGAGCCGGTTGACGAGCTTGTGCATGGCGAAGGTGGCCGCTTCCATGTCCACCTTCTCGGTGCTGGAGACGGCGAGGTACGCGCCCGGTCCGGCGGCGATGATGAAGACGAAGCCGTCGTCGAACTCGACCATCGACTGCCGCCACGGGGTCGCGGTGTCGCTGTCCGCCGGGGAGCAGAAGGCGGCCGTGGAGCGGCTGAGCGACTGGAGCCCGGAGAGCGCGGCGGCCTGTACGTCGGCCTGGTCACGGCTCAAGCCGTCGGAATGAGCCCGGACCAGTCCGTCGGCCGACAGCAGGATCGCGTGGGATACCTCTGGCACGGTCAGGACGTCATTGAGCATCCAGGTCAGGTCGTCATTCATACCTGAGGAGTCCCTTCATCGGAGGCTTGTGCGGGCGGGAGGGGCGCGGAGGGGCGCGCGCCGGGGGGCGTGCCGGTGCCGGTCGCGCCGGGATCGGCCGCGGCGGGATCGGCCGGGCCGGTGCCGGCCGGGTCGTCGTTGGCCGCACGGCCGGAGCGGGTGCCGCGCTGGAAGGCGCCCATACGGGAGGCGGTCACCTCCGCGGGGCGCTCGGCGGGCATCTCGCCGGCCACGGGCTGCTGAGCGGCCGCGGCTTCGGGGGCCAGGCCCTCGGTCTGCTGCCGACGGCGTCGCTTCGGCAGGCCGCCGGCGGTCTGCGCGCGCGGCCCGGGTTGCGCGGGGTGTTCGTGCTGCACGGGCTGTACGGGCTGCACAGGCGGCTCGGTCTGCTCGGGGTGGGAGCGCGCTCCGTACGACCCGCCGGGGGGCGTACCCGGTGCCGGTGACACCGGTGCCGAGGCTGACGGCGGTGCCGAGGCTGACGGCGGGGCGGGCGGCCGGACTTCGGCGGGGAGCGGGGGCGTGGGCGCGGGGGCGTGCGTCGCGACCGGTGCGCTGGCTGGCGGCTGCGCGCGCGGGGGTGCCTGAGCCGCGGCCGGAGCCGGAGCTTGGGCCGGGACCGGGGCCGGGGCCGGGACCGGGGCCGGGGCCGGGGCCGGGGCCGACGCGGCGGGCGTGGCCGGTCCGGTCCGCAGGGTGCGGGTGGACGGAGCGTCCCCCACGTTCCCGACGGTCGCGAGCAGCGCGTTGGGCAGGAACACCACGGCTCGTACGCCGCCGTAGTTGGAGCGCCAGTCCACCGAGGCCCGGAAGCCGTAGCGGGCGGCGAGCACTCCGATGACCGGGAAGCCGAACTGCGGCGGGTCGCCGAGCCGGGTGACGTCCACGGCCCGTTCGCCGGACAGGACGCGCATCGCCTGCTGGAGCTCCTGCTCGTGCATGCCGACGCCCGCGTCGTCGATGACGATGACGGCGCCGTTGTGCACCCGCTCGACATTGACGTGCACGGAGGTGTGCGGCTGCGAGTGGCGCGCCGCGTTGTCCAGCAGCTCGGCGACGGCGAGCACCACCGGCTCGACCCCGCGGCCGACGACCGCGATGTCCACCTGCGAATGGACCTGCACGCGCAGGTAGTCACGGATGCGGGAAGTGGCCCCGCGGACGACGTCGAGCAGCGGCGAAGCGGCGCGCTGCCGTCCCGGCCAGGCCCCGCACAGCACGGCGATGGCCTGGGCGCGGCGGCCGATCTGCGCGTTCGCGTGGTCGACCTCCAGCAGCCCGGCGAGCACGTCGGGGTCGTCGTGCCGCTCCTGCATGTCGGTGATGGCGCCCTGCTGTTCGTTCGCCAGACCTTGCAGTACGCGCATCGAGGCCATCAGCGAGGCGCGGGCGGCCTCGTCGCTGCGAGCCCGCGCCTTGTCCACGGCCGAGCCGAACAGCTCGACGGCGGACTGGAGCCGCTGGGCGTAGGGCGACCCGGCGAGCTGGGGGTGGAGCAGCCCGGGCACCGGCACGGGGTGGTGATGGTGCACCGCCTCGGCCACTGCGGGGAGGCGGGTGGTGACCAGGTGGCCTATCTCTTCGTCGCGAACCTGGAGTTGGTCCTCAAGGGAAACGATCCGCCTGCGCAGCCGTCGGGTCATCTGGCGTCGGCGCAGTGCCAGCACCGCGCTCATCAGCAAACCGGCGGCCAGGCACCAGGCGACCGTCTCGGCTATGTGTTGTGTCATCAGTTCCTCGTGGGCCGGGGAAGGGGAGCTGGGGGGCGGTCGGCCCAAGCCACGAGTTAGTGATCATAGCGACGATATCGCGTGTTAACTGCATGGAGTTGATATGGAGTTACGTTCCGCAGTTCAACCATGCTGCCAGGAAACGGAATCGAAGCTTCGGACCGCAGGTCAGAGCTCCAGGGCAGGGAAGCGTGTGGCCGGTGCCACAGTCGGAATCCCTGCTGCGGACGGACGGGACGGACGGACGATCGCGGGGGCGCGGAAACGGGGCGGCGCTGCGACTCGTACGTCGCCGCCCCCCCCGCCCCGTAGTAGCTCAGCTCCCAGCTCCCGGTCCCGTTCCTGTCACCGCGTCACTTGCGCAGGTGCGGGTACTCCGGCAAGCGGTCCTGGAAGGCCAGGATGTTGGGGTTCTGGATCTTTCCGTCGCGGATCTCGATCGCGCGGCGGATCGTTTCGTTGGCTTCCCAGGTGTGCGGGCCGGTGAGCACGGCGCGCAGGTAGGGGAGCAGCGCCTCACTGATCTCCCAGGTGGCGGAGTTCCACAGGTGGGACGGGCTGTGGTCGACGCCGTAATAGAGGACGTTGTTGCCGACGATGAAGGTCGGGTCGTCGAACGAGGTGGGCCGGGCCCAGCTGAAGCCCATGCCCTCGTCGCAGGAGACGTCCACGATGAGGGTGCCCGGCGCGATGCCGGGGAGGTCGTCGTCGACGAGGAAGGTCAGCGGCGCGTTGGTGTCCTGGAGGACGCAGTTGACGATGACGTCGTGCTCGGAGAGGAACTCGCCCAGCGGCACCCGGCCGTTGTCGGTGATCGCGTGGCTCCGGCGCGGGTCGTTGTCGTCGTGGTCGAACTGGACTATCCGCGCGGAGTGGATCGGCGAGCTGACCGCGGTGACGCCGCGCTGGGTGAGCACGTCGACGTCGTGGACGCCGTGCGCGTTGAGCGCCGTCACCGCTCCGCGGGCGGTCGCCCCGAAGCCGATCACGGCGGCGCGCAGCCGGCGGCCGTAGTCACCCGTGGAACCGTTGAGCTCCAGGCCGTGCAGGACCGAGCAGTAGCCCGCGAGCTCGTTGTTCTTGTGGAAGACGTGCAGGTTGAACCAGCCGTCGGTGGTCCAGTGGTTCATCGCCTCGAAGGCGATCAGGGTCAGCTTGCGGTCGATGGCCAGCTGGGTGAGCTTCTCGTCCTGCACGCAGTGCGGCCAGCCCCACAGGACCTGGCCTTCGCGAAGATCTTCGAGGTCCTCGGCCAGCGGCTTGGCCAGCAGGATGACGTCGCACTCCGCGGTGATCTCCTCGCGGGTGCGGAATCCGCCGATGAAGGGTGCAAGCTGCTCGTCCGGAATGCCGAAGCGCTCTCCATAGCCGTGTTCGAGGTGGATACGCCCTCGGAGGTCGGCTTCGATCCGCTCGAAATGCAGCGGGTGGATCGGAAGCCGACGCTCGTTCTCTTTGCGAGACTGCGACAAGACTCCGAGACTGAGCTGGTGCACGTGCGCCCCTTTGGTTGATGCCTGTCTAGCACAAGCAGCCGAGCCGGGGGTGGCCGAGAACTGCCCCGGGACGGGCTCCGAGGCACCGTCCGGGAAGGTCGACGACTGACTGTCCGAGGGGTATCTCCGCAGGTCAGACGGGCTGATCTGGATTGGTCCGGACTACCGTCCGCCGCCCCGGGAACGCGCCTCAGGAAGAGGTCGGGCGGGGCCGCGCCAGGGGGCGGGAGGGCGCTCATGGGGCTGTGGGCGGAGTGGGCGGGTTCACCACCCGGTGAGCAGAAGATGATTGATCAGCAGCGCGACCGCCGCCTGGGCGAGCAGCCAGCGCCGGGCGTCGCGGGCCGGCAGCAGCGCGGCGGCGGGCAGCAGCCAGAGCGTGAACGGCAGCCAGATCCGTTCCGTCTCGGCCTTGCTCATCCCGGACAGATCGGCGATCACGATGGTGGCCAGAGCGGCCAGCACCAGGACGACGAGCCCGTCCGAAGGGCCGGCCGCGCCTGTACGGACGGTGCCCGTAGGGACCGCGCCTGTACGGACCGCGCCTGTACGGAACGCCCCGGTAGGGACCGCCCCCGTACGGAACCGCCGCAGCGCCCCCGGACCGGCCGAGACGGCCCGCCGCACACCGGCCACGGTCGCGAGCCCGGTGACGATCACCGCGTTGGCCAGGTTGCCCCAGACCCAGTAGCTGAAGGGCCGGTCCGCGCCGACGCCCTGGTAGTAGCGCTCGACCAGCAGGCCGTACGCCTCCCACCACTGGAACCCGGCGACCGTGAAGAGGCCGCCGACGACCGCCACGCCCGTGAGCACGAGCGGCAGCGGCCGGGCGGTGCGGGCGATCAGGAGTACGGCGAGGGCCGGCACCGCGATCAGCGTCAGCCCGTACGAGAGGTAGCAGCCGAGGCCCAGCAGCAGCCCGGACCCCAACGCCGTGACGGCGCGGAACCGGACCTTCCGGGTCGCCGCGAGGGCGAGCAGCGCGAGGCCCCAGGCGGCGACGGCGGCGAAGTAGCCGTCGGCCGAGGCGCCGACCCAGATCGCGGCGGGGGCGAGCACGAGGAACGGCGCGGCCCGCCGGGCGCTCGACTCGCCGGCCACCGCGCGCAGTGCGACCAGCACGGCGGCCACCGCCGAACTCCCGACGGTGATGCACCACGCCCCGGCCCAGCCCCCGCCGTCCAGCCCGATCCGGTCGAGCCCGACGAAGGTCAGCACGGCGGCCGGCGGATGCCCGGACACATGCGCGGGCCAGTGGTCGGGCTGCGTCAGCAGGATGTGCTCGGTGTAGCCGCGCAGCGCCGCCCCGATGTCGCCGAACCGGTCCACCGCCCGCAGATACTCATGCTCGGCGGTGAGCCGCTCCGCGACCCCCCGGTACCAGCCGTCGACCAACGCCAACGCCCACGTCCAGGCCATCCCGGCCGCCCACCCGCCGAGCACCACCCCCCGCCACGGCACCCGGCCCGCGAGCCCCGGCCCGTACACCACCACCGCGAGAGCGACGACGACCGCGGCCGGAGTCCCGGGGCCGACATGCGGCAGCCAGTCGGCGTAGAGCGGCGGCCAGTCCACGTAGAGCGTCCCGTCGGCCTTCTCGACGGCCGTCCCGACGACAGCCACAACCGCCACGAAGCACACCGCGCCCACCGCGGCCAGCAGATCCCACCGCCGCCCGCCGCGTTCGGGCGGCGCGGGCGGCGACGGGCACGTTCGATCCTCGGCGGCGGGGCTGGTGGGCATCACCTGATCAAGCTAGCGGGGCGGGGGGCGGGGCTGGGGGGACGCGGGGCTGACGTCGGGGGTTCGTCATATGTGGGACCGCTGTGGCGGTGGTGGTGCCGGGGACGGCCGTGGCGCGCACGGTCGCCTCCGGGTGCGCGGAAGCCCCGCGCCGGTGGGCGCGGGTACGGGCGTGGTGCGGTGTTGCGCGGCGCGAGCCACCCGTTCGGCGCGCGGGACGGGCGCGCGCTCGCTGCCCGGCTGACGATGGTGACGTTCCCTCTCCGCGCGGAACTCCAGTCCGTCCAGTCCAACAGTCCGTCCAGCCTCTCCAGTCCATTCGGCCTATTCAGAACAAGGAGCAAGCCGTGCGCACTCTCATGACCGTCCAGATCGACACCGATGCCGGCAATCAAGCGTTGAAGTCCGGCGGCGTGCCCCAGGTGCTGCAACGACTGATCGGGCAGACCAATCCGGAGGTCGTCTTCTTCTCCGTGACCAACGGAGCGCGGGCCGCGTATCTGCTCTTCGACCTGAAGGACCCGTCGGACATGCCCAGGCTTCTCGAACCGCTCTTCAGCGAGTTGAACGCCAAGGTCACCCTCTCCCCTGCCATGAACCTCGACGATCTGACGGCCGGGCTCGGGAAACTCGACGCCAAGTAGGCACTTGGCGGATCGCGCGGGTCGGAATTGACGGCTGTCAGGTGCTGAAGCCGCGCGGTGCCGGGCCGGGCGCGGCCCGGCACCGGCTGGACCGGGCCGCGCCGCTCCCGTCCCGCCATGCGCGTGCTGTGACACGGTTCGTCGCCGTGGCGTGGAGTGGCGCAGGTCAGCGCTGCCGCTACAGCAGGTGGTCGGCCTTGCCGGCCTTGATGTCACGGATGAGCGCGCTGAGCGCTTCGCGGGTGTCGGTGAGGTAGCTGTCCTCCTGGCCGGCGAGCGCTATGTAGGCGTTGCCGTTCGCGTCGGTGCCGATGCGGAAGCAGTTGGAACTCTCCGCGCAGAACGGCTCTTCCCACATGATGTCGGACACGTGTGTCTTCTCCTGTCAGGCGCCGGTCAGGGCGAGGATGAAGTCCCGGGACTCGCTGAGGCCAAGGGAAACGCTCTCCATCCAGTCCAGTTGAGAGCGGTACTTGTCGAGCTGCGCGGGCGCATGCGTGAACACGGGGCCATGGGCGGAGTCGAGTTGGACGGTGTCCAGTCGCGGAACGACGCCTTCCGCGTAGAGCATCGCTTGACCCGCGCCGGGGAACGCTCCGGACGAGAACGGAACGACCCTGACCTCGACGTTGTCTCGCTCGCTCATCTCGCGAAGGTGATTGAGCTGTGCACGCATGACCTTGGCTCCGCCGAACTCGATGCGCAGGGCCGCTTCGTGGATGTACGCGGTGTACGCGATCGGGCTCTCCCGGTGAAGTACCTGCTGGCGCTGCATCCTCAGGGCGACGCGCAGTTCGACTTCGTGGGCGGACAAGGGCGGCAGTGCGGCGTTTCCTACGGCACGGACGTAGCCGTCGGTCTGAAGCAGGCCGGGAATGTGCAGAAAGACGCCGACGCGGACGGCGATGGCGTGCCACTCCAGTTCGGTGATATCGATCAGTCCTGCGGGCAGTTGGCCCCAGTACGTCTCCCACCAGTCCTTGGGGCGGTCGCCGGTCATCGCGGCCAGCGCGTCGACGTAGGGGCCGTCTCGGCAGCCGTAGTTGCAGGCGAGTGTCCGCACTCGTTCAGGGGTGATGGCGCGGACGCCCGACTCGATGTTGGAGATCTTCATGCGGTCCAGCCCGAGCAGTCGGGCGGCGAACTCAGTGGACTCCTCCGCATCGGACCGCATCTTGCGCAGTTCGGCGCCGAGCCGTTTCTGACGTTCGGTGGGGGCACTCCGTGGCGGCATGTGTCGCTTCCCTTGGTCAATGGCGGTGCCAGTTTGCCTGCCTCGGCCTTCTGCGGTCCACTTCGAGGGGTAATTTCATTGATGCAGTGGCAATTACCACCGCCCGTGCTCTACCTTCAGTGGTGCGCCACTCACGCACAGTGAAACCGAAGAGCATCGCGCGAGCCTGCCCGCGTCCTCCTGCCCTGGGAGGGGCGGGCTCGCGCCAGGGAGACAAGCCACTGCCCACTGTGCGCCGGAGGTGTCCACGCATGCACCCATCAGCCCCTCAGTGAGCGGAGTCGTCATGCCCGAATCCACATCCGAAGCCGTGTCCGCAACCGTATCCGCGACCGGCGGCCCCACCCCGGACGCACCCGAGCCCGACCGGCGCGTCTCCGTGCCCGCCCACGGCCTCCCGGCCTTCCCCGCCTACGGGTCCGCGCGGGTCACCCAGTGTCCGCCGCCGCCTCCCGACCTCGGCGCGCCGCACCCCGGCAACCTCGCGTACAGCCTCACCCTCCCCTCCGCCGTGGCCACGCCGGCCATCGCCCTCGAGGCTGCTGAGCTCATCCTCGACATCCACCGCATGAACGACCTGATCGAGCCGTCCCTGCTCCTCGTGTGCGAACTCGTGTCCTACGCCTGCCGGTTCACCGGAGCCGGGGAACAGATCTACCTGGCGCTGCGCCAGCGGGAGGACACCTTGCGCCTCACCGTGTACGACACGCACCCCCGCCACACCCATCCCCTCCTCGCCGCCGCCTGCGACGAACGCCGCCGGGCCGCGTTGCAGCTCACGCCCGACCTCGTCCAGTCCCATCGCGGCACCTGGGGCTTCGACGCCGCCCACCACCCCAGCACCGGCACCCGCACCTGGGCCACCCTCGTGCACGCTTCGCCCTGGGCCGCCTGAGCCGGGCGGCGGGGGCGTCGACGCCCTGGACCGCATGCGAAGAATCCGGACGGCAACCGGCTGTTACGGTGCGATGGACTTGAGCCAGTCCTCGATGGTGATGACGTCTGCCTGCCTTGGGAAAAGGTTCTCGGTGAGGATCCGGTGCACCTCGGGGTCGGTGTCGAGGCAGGCGTCCGCCAGGACGGTGAGACCGAAGTCCAGGTCGGCGGCTTGGCACAGGGTGAACAGCACGACACCGCTCGTGGCGATGCCAGTGAGAACGAGGCTGTCGACATCGCGGGCCCTGAGGACCAGGTCGAGGTCGCTGCCGGAGAACGCGCTCGCTCGCCTCTTGGTGACCACGACGTCGCCCTGCCGGGGTGCGACGTCGGGGTGGATCTCGGTACCCGCGTCGTCCCCGGCGAAGAGGCCGGACCGCGCAAGGGCGCTGAGCGCCTTGTTGCGGGTACCGACTTCAGGGTGGTCCGGGCGTAAGCCGACGACCACGTAGATCACGGGGATGCCGGCCGCCCGGGCGCCGTCGACCGCTCTGCGCAGGCGCGGCAGGTATCCGGAACCGTCGCCGACGCGGTCCACGATGGCCCGCTGGACGTCCATCACGAGCAGGGCACTTTTCGCCATCCCTGATCTTCGCAGGGAAACCCGGTTTTCAGGCCGGGCGGGAATGCGGTCCTTGTGCCGGAGGCGCGGAGTGCCGGAGTTCTGTGCGCTTTGTGGTGTTGGTCGGGTCAGCCGTTTGTGGTTTTCGATGTATTCCTTGACGACGGCCAGGGGTGCCCCGCCGCAGGACCCTGCGACGGGGTGCCCCGCCGCAGGACCCTGCGAAGTAGGACGGTGACCAGAGCCGGCCGTGCAGGGTGGCGCGGTTGGTGCGCTCGGTGAACTCTTGCCGCAGATACCGGGAGCTGACGCCCTTGAGGCTGTTGACCAGCTTGGAGACAGCGACCTTCGGCGGGTAGTGCACCAAGAGGTGGACGTGGTCCTCTTCGGCGGCAACGGAGGCAACGGAGGCAACGCTCTTCTCAGCGGCGTCGGCGGCGCGGGCGGCTACGGCGGCGCCAGCAGTACGGGCCAGAGCGCCAGCGCCGCCTGCCCCGGCAAACCCGGTGGCAACGGCGGCCCCGCCACCCTCCTCGCCGACGGCACTCCCGGCGCCAACGGCGCTGCTGGCAACGCCGCTCTCCCCTGCTGACAGCGCCGGCAACGCCCCCTGCCCTCGTCGGGGCAAGCATGTGTGGGGAAAGTCCCACGCCGCGCGGGTGCGGTCCGCTCCCGTGCGGCGTCCCGGGGCCAGGGGCTGAGAAGCGCCCCAGGAGATCCCTGGAGGTCACCAGTTCTCGACCAACCTGCGGACACCATGTCTGACCTGCGAAAACTCAGGCCGGCTGACAGGATGTCAGTGGTGCCCCCGGCAGGACTCGAACCTGCGGCCAAGTGCTTAGAAGGCACTTGCCCCTGCCACTGAGCTAGGGGGTCTGACCTGCACAAACGTGGTCTCCCGGCACTAGTCCCTGTGACGCGTGGGACGCATGTGGGATGTGGGACGGAGGGCCCAAAGACCGCTACACGCCCCGTCGCAATATCTTTACAGGCTCGCGGGCCTTCCCAGAAACAATCTTGTCCCATCGGCCGTTGCGCGGATGGAGGCAAGGAAGGGAAGGTGTTGGGCTTGAAGCTGTTCAGCATCGGCGGCGGTGACGTGGTGGCGGAGGTCATCGCGCGGTCCGCTGTGCGCGAGCGCCATCTCCAGGAGCTGGTCGAGGCGAACATGGAGGCGCTCCTCGGCGTGCGCTTCCTGGCGAGCGAGTACGGCACCGGAGCGCGGCACCGCGGCCGGATCGACTCGCTGGGCCTCGACGAGAACGGATCGCCGGTCGTCGTCGAGTTTACCGACCGCAGGTAGTCCTGCCCGTCATGTCCGTCTGGGACTGTGACCAGCACGTCCCAGGCTTGTTTACCGACCGTGTCCGGGACGTCTGTCATGTTCTGGAGTCGGTACGGAGGACGAGTGGCACGGCACGTGGTGGTCGGGACCTGAGGGTCCAGCAGATCGAGCGGAAGGACGGGCGGCGGTCGTGGACGATCATGTGGCCCGAGGGTACGGTCCATGCGGAGGCGGACCGGTTCCTGCGTCTGCATGATGGTTCGGGAACACAGAGGACGTACGCGTATCTGCTGGTGGACCATCTGCGGTGGCTGGAGCGGGAGTGCCTGGCCTTCGCCGCAGTCCAACTCCGGGACCTGGAACGGTACATGGGCATCGTCGGCGCGGAGGTCCGTATGCCGCTCGGCGAGCCGTGGCGGGTCGGCAAGCGCCCATACGGCCGCTCTGCGTTGTCGATCACGGCGGCTTGTCTGAAGGGCTTCTACCTGCATCAGTCCTCCCTCGGCATCAACGGCGAACTCGGCAAGAAGCTCGATAAGTCGCCGCTGCCGTCGCGGGTGGACCGGCGCCGTTCGTTCCTCGGGCATGTGAAGTCGTCGCTGCCGACCAACCCGCTGGCGCCGAAGGGGCCGCACCGCCGGCATCCGAAGATGCTTCCGGACGGCGCCCGGGAGAGGCTGCTGGAGACGGTGAACGCCGCCCGGGACCGGCTGGTGGTCACCTGGCTCGCCGACGGCGGGCTTCGCATCGGTGAGCTGTGCGGGCTGCACCTGGTCGACCTGCACCTGCGGGAGAACGCGGCCTGCGGCGAGTGCCGCACCCCGCACTTGCACGTCTGCCACCGGCCCGACAACCCGAACCGGGCCGAGGCCAAGAGCAAGCACCCCTGGCGGGTCGAGCACGGCGTCGTGACCGGCGGGCTGATCAAGCGGGTCAGCCCGGCGATGGTGCACGCCTACTTCGAGTACGTCACCACCGAGTACCCGCGCGGCGCCGGGCACGGCATGCTTCTGGTCCAGCTGCACGGCGCCGCTACCGGGCAGCCGTGGGCGCCGGTCGGGGCTCGGCGGATGCTCGGCCGGGCCGGGAAGCGAGCCGGACTCGGGATCGTGAAACCTCATGCCTCCCGGTATTCGTTTACTTCCGCGGTTCTCGACGCCGCCGACGGCAACCTGTTGATCGCCCGGGACGCCGGGGGCTGGGCCTCGGCCGCGATGGTGGATGAGGTCTACGGACACGTCGATGTCCACGACCCGGTCTTCGACGCCGCCCTGCGCACGGTCTGGGGTGAGACGAAGTGACGGCGCCGTCGCTGCTGCCGCAGCAGGATGCCCGCACGCGACGGGACCGGCTGGAGGTGCTCACCGCGCTGATCAACGGGCCCGAGTTCGACCCGATGCTGCGCGGCGGGGTGCTGAAGTTCCCGCCGACGCACCCGGTCTATCCGTGGAGCTGCACGGTCGTCGACTGCGCGCGGCCCCGCTGGCGGCGCTTCGCGATGTGCTCGGTGCACGCTGGGCAGTGGCAGGAGGCGGAGGCACTCGGCATAAGCCGGGCTCAGTTCCTGCGGACCGCGGAGCCGCTGCCGGCCACGGAGATGCCGGAGGCGATGATGTGCCGGATCTGCCCGCAGCGTCCGGCGTTCAGCCTGCAACTGGTGCTGTGCTTCCGGCACCGCAACCGGTGGCTGAGCCACCTGAAGCGGCACCCCGAAGGACGTGTGAACGAGGGGGAGTTCGAGCGGTGGCTGGCCGACCAGCCGTCGCTGCCGGGCTACGGTGAGTGCCGCGCGGACGTGTGCGACGAATTGGCCGCCTCGCCGCTGGGGTTGTGCGGCGCGCACGAGCGCGGCTACATCCGGGACAGGCGGCCGGGAGAGGCGAAGCTGCCGAAGAACTTCTTCGCCACCTACGAGCGCCGTGATCGCCCTGTCCCGGTGACCTGCGAGGACGAAGTCGCCTTCCGCGCGTGGTGCCACGCACAGCTGCCGGTGCACCGCACCGGAACGGTCAACCTGCGCGGGCTGCGGCCCCTGCCGCGGGCGGAGTTGCAGTGGGGCATGTATGTCCACGGCCTGCAGCCCGTCGCCGTGTGGCACCTGACGTGGGTGCAGTCGCTCGCGGACGAGTGCCAGCGCCGCGACGTGGCGTCCCTGGCCGGCTTGGATGCGTCCGTCTTCCGCCGCGCCTACCACCAGCGCATGGTCCAGGAGATGCAGCAGGCCCTGCGGAAGATCTACTTCCCCCTCCGAGACCCGGGACGCCGGCTACATCGAGACCGAGCACTTCGGGGTGCGCTTCCCGCACCGCTCCAGCTACGTCGACCTGACCTGCGTCTCCCAGCGGTGGCTGCGCGACCTCTTGTGGGACCACATCGCCGGCGTGCTGCGCTCGCCCACCTGCCTGCGCAGCGCCCAGCCGGTGGACTTCGTACGCCGCGCCGGCGCCGAACTGTCCGCGTTTTTGGAAGCCGAGGCGCCCGGCGGCGGCCACGACCCCACCGCGCTGCGAGGCGAGCACGTCCACCGCTTCGTCGCGGACCTGCGCAACCGGCGAACGCCTCGGCCTGGCCTTCCGCGGCCAGGCCCGCCTGGACGGCAAAAGGGCGAAGGCCACCGAGAACTCGCGACGGATGGTGTTCAACTACGGCCGTTCCCTTCTGCGCGGCGCGCTGGACAGCGGCAGCGCCGAGCAGATCGGCCTGGACCGCGCCTTCATCGCCGCCATGCCGGTCGGCGGCCCGGGCACGCCCCGCAGCCGCAACCCGTTCCCCGACGAAGTCGCCCGAGCGCTTGCGGACGAGGCCAACCTGCAGCAGCTCGCAGACGGCTACGACTCGCACGACCGGGGCCTGAGAGTGCGGTTTGCACTGTAATGCTGGGTTTGGTGTCGCTCGATGGGGTGGCGTTGGGGCATCTCTGCCGGTCAGGCGTTCGGGGTTCGCTTGGGTTGTGGGATGAGTGGTCGCAAGCCGTACCCGAGTGATCTCACCGACGAGCAGTGGAAGTTGATTGAGCCCGTGATCAGTGCCTGGAAGGCCGAGCACCCCTCGGCCACCGGCCATCAGGGCAAATACGCGATGCGGGAGATCGTCAACACGATCCTCTACCAGGACCGCACCGGCTGTCAGTGGGAGTACCTGCCGCACGATCTGCCGCCGAAGAGTGCGACGTTCTACTACTTCGCCGCCTGGCGTGACGACGGCACCGACCAGACCGTTCACGACCTCCTGCGCTGGCAGCTGCGCGAGAGCCGGAAGCGATTAGCCGACCCGAGTCTGGTGGTCCTGGACACCCAGAGCATCCACGCGGCCGTCGGCGTCCCGGCCGACACGACGGGCGTGGAACAGACGAACGGGATCTTGATGTTCTACCGCCGTCTCGTGCGCGACTACGAACACCGGCTCGCCTCCTCCCGCTCGCGGGTGTTCTGGGCGATGACGTCGGTCATGGCCCGCCGCCTCACCGGCCTCACCCTCCCCTCCTGGAGGGGCGCGTGAGTGAGATCCCCCAGGTCGAGGCCGTACTGGCCTACGTCGAGGTCCGGATGAGCGAAGTCTCCGAGCAGGCCGGACAGCTCCGGGACCAGATCGCCGAACTCACCGCCCGCCTCTGCGAGTTCGACACCGAGAGCGAGAATCTGCAGATCCCCCGCAAGACCCTCCTCAGCCTCCCCGCACCGGCACCCGCCCTGGTGCCGGCACCGGCACCGGCACCGGTCGACGATCCACCCCGCGCCGAGGTGCCGGAACACGCCGCCTACCAGCAGATCCTCACGGCCCCCGCCGACACCGGCGGTCCGATGCGGGCCCGCGACATCTGCGAGGCCCTCGACCTGCCGATCCTGCCGAAGAACACCGAGGGCATCCGGTCCAAGCTGACACGCCTGGTAACCCGCGGCATCCTCACCGAGCCCGAGGCCGGCTTGTTCACCCAGCCCACTCCTGAGCACCAGCCCACCCCACCGAGCAGGGCACCTCACCCAGACCTCATCGCGAATCGGGCATCACGGCGCGAACCGCCCTCTTAGAGCCCGATCGAGGCTGGCGAACTCCTTAGACGCCGTGAGCTTCGGCGTGCGCATCACTTCAGCGACCAATGCAGCGTTTCTCTTGGTGCAACCTGCAATGTGTTCGGCTTCGACATGCCACCCCTTTCCATCGGGGTAGAACATGGAATTGTCTCCGGTATCGATAACCGCCAATGGGCCGACCTTTAGTTTCTTCCCGTCGTCGTGCTCCAAGGTGACGTCGAGGACGCCATACCAGGGGCTGCTTCCCTCCGGGCTTCTCTCAGGGCCGACGGTGAGCATGAACTTCTCGTACCTGTTGGGCGGGATCTGGTGTGTCAGTTCAGCCGACAGGCTGAATGGCACTTTGTAGCTACGACCATCCCCAGAGACTGGCTGTTCGTCTGGGATCGTGAACTTGTAGTCGGCCGTGTAGACGAGGGGACCGCCCAATCCGTAGCAAGCCTCCAGGTGACCGGACTTGCGAAAAGTCATGGTCGCCTTCGAAATGAAGGATGGGGCGTTTTCAAGGTTTCGGACCGTGACTTCGATATGGACGCCCCGGAGACCGTCTACTTTGACGGGGGAGGCGGGGCCATCGGTCGAGGTTCCGGAGATTCCTTCCTTGATGCCGGCGGTCACCTTCGCCAACTCTAGCTCCGCCTTGGGCTTTCCATCCTCCTCGGCGATCTTGTTGCCTTCCTTTGCCGTCTTGTTCGCTTCTTCCGATACGGAGATGACGCGAAAGTTTAGGAGAATCCCAAGGATTCCCAGGGTTAATGTGGAGTAAATCCCGATGAGGATTCCCCAGTCGCCGAGGGTTCGCCCCCGATGAGCATCGAGCACGCGCCGGGCGATTGATCTCCGTGGCGGCGTCGGAGGTTGTCCGCCACTGGGTGGTGTCGGAGGCCCCCCGCTCGGTGGTGTCTGAGGCGGTCCTCCGCTCGGGCTGGGTGTCACGCCGCTCCCTCAATCCTTGAAGTGTTGCCCCTTGAGTCCTGGAGGCGTTCTGACGTGGCGATTCTCCAGCCAGTTACCCCCACCGTGCAGTAGTTCACACGAACATCACCCGGTCCTGCCTCACGTGAAGCGGGGGTGGGTGCAGCCGTTACGCCCTCCTCTCCCACCTGCTGCCCGCCCGCCGAGCCCGGCTCTCAGCCCGCAAGGTCAAGTCCCCGATCTCCCGCTACGCCGGCCACCCGCTCGAAGAACGCCCCCTGACCAGCACACGGATCGCCAGCTTCGACATCGACGTCGAGAAGCCGGGAACCGCGCCCCGCCCCGAACCGTCCCGAGCCGCCCGAGCAAGGATCATGAGTCCTGGCTCCCGCGTCGACCGCGTCTTCGCACTGCTGCGATCCGAACCAGATCGCTCCTTCGCCCCGAGCGAACTGGCACGGACGCTCGAGATCATCAATATCAACAGCTTCAGCGTTCAACTCGCCACCTGGGCCCGCCGCGGTCTGCTCGCCAAACCCGCACGCGGGCGCTATGCGGCCCCGAGCAACTGCCCCGCACCAAGCCCCTTGACCTGCGCCGATCCGCCTTAACTACGCGGCATTGCATCAAACCCGGGGCGGTTCAGTCTCCCGCGTCACCTGCAACCGGGACAGCTCGGAATCCACCGCGATCAACTCCTCAGAAAGCCCGGCGATCCGCTCCCGCAACTCCCCAGCCCGTAAACGAGCCGCAGCCTCCCGCGCCTCCAACGCATCCATCAATGACGGCATGACACCAACCCTCCCTCGGTGCCCGCCCCATGGCGAGCTCGTCACCGCGACGGTAAGAGCTCGGCCACCCACCCTCACACCAAACCCCTACGAATCACCCCAACGAGGCACCCTCGCAAGATCTGCACCCAACCTCGACTGCCACAACTGCGACAAGTTCGTCCTGTCCGGCGCCGACCTGCTCTACTGGCGGCGCAAGCGCGAGCAGTGGCGGCTACTGGCCGAAGGCGCCCCCGACGACGCCACCGCCGACTACCTCCACCGCTACTTCGAACCCACCGCCCGCGCCATCGACGGCCTGGAGAAGGCCCTGGCCGGCCTCGGCCTCCTCGACGACGCCCTCGCCCTGGACCTGCGCAAACCCCAGGACTACTTCCACCGCGTGTGGTCTACCGCCTTCCGCGCCGCCGACCTCGCCGACGTGGGGCATAGCAACGGCGAGTACGGCGATACGTGCACAGCCAACGGCGACGACCCTGGACAGGACGCTGCATGAAGAATCCCACCGCTTCCGAGCCCCGCACCACGGCGGCCCTCGCCGCCCGCCGCCGCAAGACCGAGACCGCCCTTGAGCGGGTCCACCAGGCCATCGCCCGGCTCCGGCGAGAGAAGGCCCAGGTCAGCGTCGCCGCCGTCGCCCGCAGGGCGGACGTCTCCCGCACCTTCCTCTACAACAACGCCGAGGCCAGAGCCGCAGTCGCCGCCGCGATGGCCGAAGCCGGCGAACGCCGAACCCAGATACTCGCCGAAGAGGACGAAAAGCGTGAGGCGACCTGGCGCGAACGCGCCCTGAACGCCGAGGAAGCCCTCAAGGTCGCTCACGTCGAGATCCTCGCCCAGCGGATCCGCATCGGCGAACTCCTCGGCCAGATCCGCGACTTGGAGACCGAGTGGACCGAGGGAGCCGCCCAACGGATCGCCACCGAGAACTCCACGCTCAAGCAGCGAGTCCGCCAGCTCACCGCCGACAATCGCACCCTAGATGAGCGGCTGAAGGCCGCCCGCGCCAACCTCCGCTTCCAAGACCGACGCGTCGCCGACCTCGAAGCCCGCATCGCCGATCTGCCTGACAGTACGTGATCTTCGCTCTCGCCCCGGTGCATGCCCAACCCTGCAAGACCCGGTCGTCGCGGTCGGCCAGCACGTGGCGGGCAACCGCAGTGACTGCAAACCTTGGGAGGAGTCCGGTGCCAAAAACGGCGGTCGGGGAGACCACGATCGGCGACAGCGTCGCGTGGCGAGATGAGTTGATCACGCGTGTCGGCCGCGGTTGTCCGCGACGTCACCACCTGGATGAGCGACAACAACGGGCGCTCCAGTAGCGTCCCGACAGCCATCACCCCGCCCGGCGAGGAGAGCTCCCGCCACCGATGGTGGCGGAGCCCACTCTCATCACGCTGCGATCAGAAGTCCTTCTGGAAGTCGTAGGTGTACGGCCCCGATACGAACTTGTCTGTCGAGATCAGGTCCGCAGTGATCGTGCGACCTGGCTGCACGTCACTGGCCGACCCTTCAAGGCTGGCGACATCCTTCCCGCCCTTGAACACGGTGATCGTAAACGTGTTGAGTCCGCCGTCCGGGTTGTCGCCCGTATAGGTGATGCGCGCACGCCCACCGAAGTCACCGAGGCCGTTGTCACGTACCGTGATCGAGTCCAGCCGCCAGTCACCACTTTCGATCGGAGGCTGGGTGCCCTTGCCCTGAGGGGCCGCACTTGTGGTCCTAGCCGGCGGGCTCGTGGCGGGCGCGCTGGTGGTCGGCGGAGTCGTGCCTGATTCCTCACCACCACCACCACCGTCGTCGGTACCACATGCCGTGAGCAGCGCAGCCAACAGGCTGAGGGCAACGACCTGTCTCTTCATCGCAGCCTCCCTCATACTTGATCAACAGAGCACGACCGTATGACGAGGCAGTACAGAGCGCACTCTGAACCGTGCAGGCGGGTGAACGTGCCGGATCGACTGGTTCGGCCTCGTCACGACGCCCCGCCCACCGAAAGGCCCGAGACGGCCACCGCGGCGCACAGAAGGAGGCGAGCAGGCCACCCAATGCCGAACAGGTGGCCGTCAAACGCACCTTCGCTCACCTGAAGAATTAGTGCATCCGCACCAAGCTCTGCATGCCCGCGCGTTCCGAGACGACACTCTTGCGCGCCCTGCTCGCGCTGACCAACACGAGATCGCCCGCTGACAGACGATCTTGTCGGCAGACAGCAGCCCGCGGCCGGCACGAGCACACGATCAACTGTCCATACCAGCCCCGTGGCCAGCAACTTCAAGTTGAGCAAGATGCAATGTGCACCAAGCCACCGTCGCGGACATGTAGTCTATGAATCGTCGCAGTTCAGAGCCGGTTCACGAGCTCCTGCAGTCGGTAAAGTCGAGTACAAACGTTCGAGGGACGCGAACGTCATCAACCAGGGACTTTTCTACCTCGCGTGGCTGACCGACCACCGCGCCGAGTTCCAGCTCCTGGTCCGCGAGCGCCTCGGGGCAGCCACAGCCGGCCAGGTGCTGTGGAGCGCGCCGAGGCTGATCTGCGTCGCGGAGAGCTTCACCCGCTACGACCGCCACACGGTCCGCGAGATCCGGCGCAACATCGACCTCGTCGGCTACCGCTACTTCGGCGACCGGCTCCTCGCACTGGAGACCGTCGCCTCCGTCCAGGCGCAGACCACGGCACCACGCCCCGTGCTGGGGCCGCGCCGCGTCCAAGCGCCCTCGCCGGCTCGGTTGGGCGCGGGGCCGCTGGCGGAGCTGCGGGCGGCTCTCGATGACGCGTTGGTCGCGCGCTTGGGGACGACGTTCAGCAGTTGGAGCGTAAGCAGTACCGCGCCTACCGGCGGCTGCGAAACTTCGCCTGCGTCGGCAACGCGCAGCAGAGCCACGTGCTCGTCTACCTCAAGGCCGACCCGAAGGAGGTCGGCCTCGTGCCGGGTTTCACCCGGGACGTGACCGGGATCGGGCACCACGGCACCGGCTCGCTGGAGGTCAGGCTCCGCACGGAGAAGGACTTGGCGCGCGCCGAAGACCTGTTCCGGCTGAGCTACGCGGCGGCGTAACCCGGGCACGCGTCGCACGGACCTCCTGCGGACAGCTGCGGGAGATCGTGGGGAGTTGTGGGTTGGATACCGGAGGGCAGCCTCTCGTCGTGGCGGGCGGGGAATGGCGGTGGACTTCCATGGTGCGGGGGATCCCCGGTTTGGCTAACCGGGGATCCCCCGCTATAAAGGCCCGGCTGCGGCTCGTCAGGGGTTCGGCTGGCGCATGAGCCCAGGGCGGCGTTCAGGTGCAGGGCGCGACAACGTTGAATCCGGAATGCTTGTTGCCGGATGTCAACCACGCCCCCGCACCGTCCGACGCTCCCCCACGGCCGGGACCACCCCCGCGAGCGCGGGGGCCACCAGCGGTCGTGCGCGTCGCACTCGCAGTCGCAGGGACCACCCCCGCGAGCGCGGGGACCACGGTGCGGGTGACGGCGAACGCCACCAGGCGCCGGGGACCACCCCCGCGAGCGCGGGGACCACAACGACACCACGAACAAGCCGATCATCGGCCCGGGACCACCCCCGCGAGCGCGGGGACCACCCCCGGCAAGGTGACCACCGCCTGGACGAACCCGGACCACCCCCGCGAGCGCGGGGACCACGTGTGCATCGACCCGTCCGGCTGGACCGGCAAGGGACCACCCCCGCGAGCGCGGGGACCACTTCGCCATGACCTCGGGTTTGGGGGCCCGTGTGGGACCACCCCCGCGAGCGCGGGGACCACGCGACAATCAAAGTCGCGATCTTGGTGAATGCGGGACCACCCCCGCGAGCGCGGGGACCACTTCGCCATGACCTCGGGTTTGGGGGCCCGTGTGGGACCACCCCCGCGAGCGCGGGGACCAC
>NZ_JAYMZR010000088.1:0-30428 GCF_035828615.1 Streptomyces sp. H27-D2
GCCCTCGCCTCAGCGCCCGCACACCTCGGCGAGCTCGTCACCGGCGACGGTAGAAGCCAGCCCTCACGATCACATTCCAAAACCCTGCGAATCACCCCAACGAGACACCCTCAACGGATACACACCCTTCCAGGAATCCCTGCCAGGCGTTCGAGGCAGCCGGCGGTGAGGCTGTGGACCGCGCCTACACTCCCGATATGAGACGCACGTCGTTCGCAGACTGGCCGTGTACGGTCGCCCGGACCATGGACCTGCTCGGCGACTGGTGGACCCCGCTGGTGCTCCGCGAGGCGTTCTACGGCATCCGTCGCTTCGACGAGTTCCAGCAGGGCCTGGGCATCGCGCGCACGACACTGTCCGACCGGCTGCGCCGACTCGTCGAAGAGGGGCTTCTCACGAAGCGGGAGTACCAGTCGGACCCGCCGCGCTACGACTACGTCCTGACCGAGAAGGGCGAGGACTTCTTCCCCGTCCTGGTCGCGATGATGCGGTGGGGCGACCGCTGGCTGGCCGACGAGGCGGGCGTGCCGGTCATCCTGCACCACGACCGCTGCGGTCACGACACCGAGCCCGACGCCCTGTGCGGCTCCTGCGGCGAGCGGATCCGGTCCTTGGAGACCTCGGTGCGCCTGGGCCCGGGATACCCGCCCCGCCTTGCCGAGCGCGAGGACGTCCAGCGGAGATTCGCTCCCTGACTCCGGAGCCGTGGGGGAGAGCGGTCGGCTCGCGTGGGCGTCGCCCTGTCATGGGATGCGGGGCTGCGCCTACAGAGCCGTGCATAGCCGTACGTCGGCCAAGGCGCCCCCTACCGGGCCGACTTCGGCGGGAGGGTCACCGGCCGGTCGTTCCTCAGCTCGCTGAAGAGCTTGCCCGCCTGCGCCTCGTTCCACAGTGCGGCGCTGCCCTTGGAGGTGCGGAGGCCGGGATTGGCCACTGGAACGTTGATCTGCTTGCCCTGCCCGCCCGTGACGCCGTGGATCGCCTCGAACATCGAGGTGAGATCGCGCAGCCCTGTCTGCCGGTCGACGATGAGCGTGTTCAGCCCGGCGTTCAGGGCCGGGTAGAGGTCGAAGGGGTTGAGCACGGTGCCCGGTGTGGCGGCCTCGCGGGCGAGGGCGGACAGGAACTTCTGCTGATTCCGGCTGCGGCCCAGGTCGCCGCGGGCTTCCTGGTGGCGCTGGCGGACGAACGCGAGGGCCGCGGTGCCGTCGAGGGTCTGGCAGCCCTTCTTGAGGTCGGCGCCCGACTTCTTGTCTTTGATGTCCCTGTCGAGGCACATGGGGACACCTCCGACGGCGTTGACGAGGTTCACCACCCCCGCGAAGCCGACCTCCACATTGTGGTCGATCTTGAGGCCGGTGTTGCGCTCGACGGTGCGGACGAGCATCTTCGCGCCGCCCAGCGCGAACGCCGCGTTCAGCTTGTTCTTCGCCGGGCCGGTGTGCTTGCCGGTGCGGGGGTTGGTGAAGCCCGGGATGGTCACCCACGAGTCACGCGGCAGGCTCACCATCGTGGTGCCGACCGAGCCGGTGTGCAGCAGGATCATCGAGTCGGTGCGGCGGCCGGCGGCCGAGCCGGTGTGCAGCTCCCGTTTCTCCTCGTCGGTGAGGCCGGCGCGGCTGTCGGAGCCGACGATGAGGTAGTTGGTGCCCTCGCCCGCCGGGTGACGGGCTCCTGACGCGCCGAGGTCGACCTGTCTGTTGAGCTTGATGTCGGCCCACAGGAAGGTGCCGGTGGGGATGGCCAGCAGCGTGACGAGCAGGGTGAGCGCGGTCCGGCGCAGTGCCCGCCTTCGCTTGGGGCGCGAGACCCGGTGCCGTGGGCCGCGGCGGACGGCGATGCCGTAGCCGCCGTACTCGCCGCGGCTGCCGGGTTGCCGGCGCGAGGGGACGGCTGTTTCCGTTTCCGGGACGTAGCCGTGCGGGGGCTCCGGGACGTAGCCGTGCGGGGGCTCCGGGACGTAGCCGTACGGGGGCGTGTCCCGCGGCGTCGGGGGCTGTGACGGGCTGGGGTCCTCGTGCCAGAGCGGCCCCGTTACGCGCATCGGCTCCGCGACATCGCCGCCCTGGCCTGCTGCGGATGCGTCACGCTCGGGCGACCGGTCCAGCGCGTCCTTCATGGTCCAACTCTCCTCGGTCACTTCGACGACAGGCTGCTCGGGGACGGGACGGGCTCGTTGAGCAGATGCTGGTCGGCCGTGCCGGAGCGGTGCATGCGGTGCCACTTCAGGGGGCTGCCGAGCAGGGCGGTGACCACGGACTGGATGACCACGAGGTACAGCAGCTGCCGGTAGACGAACAGCTGGAGCGGCAACGCCCACAGCGCACGGAGCTTCTCGTGGTCCAGCCGCAGCGCGTATCCGGCGGTGACCAGCTGGATGGCAAGGAAGCCGAGCCAGACCCCGAGCGCCTGCCCGGTGTCGCCGAAGCACACGCCGTACAGGGCGAAGACGTCGACCACCGGGGCGAACAGCGGCAGGACGACTTGGAACAGGGCGAGGTAGGTCAGCGCGCGGCGGCCGAAGCGCCCGGCGGAGCCGGCTTCCACCAGGGCGTGGCGGTGCTTCCACATGGCCTGGAGCGTTCCGTAGCACCAGCGATAGCGCTGCCGCCACAACTGGCGCAGTGTGCCGGGCACTTCGGTCCAAGCGACCGCCGTCTCCTCGTAGACGACTCGCCAGCCCGCCCGCCACAGCGCCATCGTGAGGTCGGTGTCCTCGGCGAGGGTGTCGTCGCTGACGCCGCCGATGGCCTTGAGCGCGTCCCGGCGGAAGGCGCCGATGGCGCCGGGAACGGTCGGCATGCACTCCAGCACCTCGAACATGCGCCGGTCCAGATTGAACCCGAGAACGTACTCCAGGTGCTGCCATCTTCCCAGTAGACGGCGGCGGTTGCCGACCTTGGTGTTCCCGCTGACGGCGCCGACCGTCGGGTCGGCGAGGGGCTGGATGAGCCGGTACAGCGCGTCCGGCTCGAAGACGGTGTCCGCGTCGATCATGACCACGATGGGGCAACGCGCGTAGTCCAGCCCGGCGCTCAGCGCGCCGGGCTTACCGGAGTTGGGCCGCCGCACCACCGTGACCCTCGGGTCGCTGATGCGGCTGACGATGTCCGCGGTGCCGTCCGTCGACCCGTCGTCGATGACGACGATTTGCAGGTGCGGGTGTGTGGAGGCGAGAAGCGAGTGCACCGTGGCCGCGATGCCCGCCTCTTCGTTGTACGCCGGCACCAGCACGGTCACCGGCTCGGTCACCTCGCGCTGCCGCGGCGCGCCGGGCTGGTGCCGGCGGCGCACATGAACACGGGCCAGGAGCGCGACCAGCACCAGCCGGAGCATTCCCAGGACGCCCGCGATGCCCAACGCCCAGGTCATGCTGCGTGCGAACGCGTGTCCGATGGCCTGCGTCCAGATCAGCCCCCAGCCCTGCACGCGCTCGGCCGAGGAGGCCGACGTGCTGAGCGAGGGCTGCCCGAGTCCGCCGGTGACCGTGGTGAACCGGTCGACGTTCCGGTTGCCGAGCAGCTTCTTCGCCTCGTCGTACCCGAGGCCGGTGTTGCTGTACTGCCGCACCACGCCCTGCGACGGCTTACGGGAACGGTGCGTGGCCGCGACGAGGAGGTACCCCTGGTCGGCGGCGCGCCGCGCGGCCGACCACTCCGGGCCGCACATCGTGTCGGCGGCGGTCGTGTGCGGGAGGCGCAGCAGCCGGGTGTTGATGTCCGCGGCACCCGCCAGGGCGGTCTGGGTGAGCGAGAGTTCCAGCCGGGAGCGGGTGGGCGACGCGGTGCCCAGATCACCACCGGTGTAGGTGTACGAGCCGATCTCGTGGCCCTCGTCGCGGATCCGCCGCACCAGCGCCGGGTAGCGGGCGGCCTGGGTTCCGTAGAGGAAGAAGGTGGCCTGCGCGTGGTGCTCGCGCAGCAGGTCCAGCAGGCGCGGCGTCCACACGGGGTCCGGCCCGCCGTCGAAGGTGAGCACGGCCGTACGGGCTGGTATCGACGCGGTCTCGACCTTGCCGCCGGTGACGTGCAGCACCGGGTCCCCGTTGTCCGCGGACTTCGGTATGGGGCTCGTGCACGCGCGCTTCGTCCGGGCGCCGTCGACCTCGTGGGTGGTCCAGCCCTCGAAGAGCAGTGAACTGGCGACGACGGGCAGGATGAGTAACAGCAGTAACCAGTGCCAGCGTGGGGGGCGGTGTAATGCGTGCCGCCGCTGCCCTGCCATTGCCACGATGGGGCCTTTCTGTCGAGGAGACATGCCACGTGCTCACTGGCCGACGAGATCTCTCGGGGCGGTGACGGTGTCGGTGGGGACCCGCGGTGGCTGGTGGCGGAGGAACGCGGCGGCCTCGGGGGCGGCGGAGCGGGCCGGCGGGCGAGGGCCTCCGGGGGCGCCGGGCTCGTGGCGAGCGGTGCCGGCCGGGAGCAGATCGGCCTTCCCGGGCGCAGGATGTCCGGTCGGCTGTATGAGCCCGCCGAACACCACGACGAGGAGCACCAGATATCCGGTGCATGTGCATCCGACGGTCAACGCCACATGTCCCAGGAGCCGTCTGCGCCGACCAGAGTTGTCAACAAATACAGGACAATTTCCCTGTTCGGCCGGGCGGCTGATGTGACTGGCGTTTCGCATGGGGCGTGAGTGTAGTAGTCCTGTGTTAAGCGACAGAAAGGATTGGCCAAATGAATCCTGGATGGCGCGGCTGATAACGGAAAAAGGCCACGGGATGAGACAAGGCGTCTGGCCGGCAGTGATGTCTCTCACTCGCCAACACGTTTATTCAGGCGTCCCGTTGGCCTCGCGTGGTGCCGGATCGGAATCCCGTGCGGTCGTCGGACGGGCCTGCCGCGGGGTGCGCACCGGAACGTCGCGGCCCCTCATTTCGGGCCCGGCCGGGCCCGGCCGGCCGGACCGGCCAGGTCGGTGGCGGCCGCGCGCCGTGTGAGACGGGCGTGCGTGACGGCCTTCGAACTCACCATTTCGACACACTCGTAACGCTCCAGCGCACCGTCGAGGTTGTCGAACAGGCGCTCACCGGCACCGATCATGATCGGCGCGATCACCACGTGCATCTCGTCGACCAGTCCGGCGCGCAGGAACTGCTGGATGGTCGCGGCCCCGCCGCCGAGCCGCACGTCCTGGCCGTCCGCCGCCTCGAACGCCCGCCGCAGGACAGCCTCCGGGCCGTCGTCCACGAAGTGGAAGGTCGTGCCGCCCTCCAGGCCGAACGACGGCCGAAGGTGGTGGGTCAGCACGAAGACGTCGTGGTGGAACGGGGGATTGTCGCCCCACCACCCGGTCCACGCGTGGTCCTCCCACGGCCCCCGGATCGGGCCGAACATATTGCGGCCGATGATCGTCGCGCCGATTCCGGTCTCGCCCCGGGCGACGAAATCGTCGTCGAGCCCCTCCTCGCCGCCGTCGAGCCCGTGCGCCGCCCGAGCCGTCCGAGTCGCGAACATCCAGTCGTGCAGCCCCTCCACACCATCGCCGAAAGGCGCGTCCCGGCGCTGGTTCACCCCTGCCCCGAAGCCGTCCAGCGAAATCGTGAATCCGTGCACGCGCAGCTGTGGCATGACGCTCCTCTTCCAGGTGCAATTGCACGCACTTTACAATCACTGGCGCTATCGGCATGCGCGGTGATTGTGGATTGCGAGCATTGGATTTCCGAGCGGAGTCGTCCTGCCGCGCGGGTGCGTGAGCGAGGCGCGGTGGGCGGCTGGTGGCGGGCCACAGATCGTGGTTCCGCAGACCGCGCAACGCTCCCAGCCACCTGGACTGCGCTCCTCCGCGTGGTCGGCACTCGCCCGCCGGCCGCCTCGCGCGCACGGGGGCCGCCCGTTGAGTAGCGTGTCCGTCGTGACGACCGGCGGACCGGCGGCCCGGCGGCGTTGGCCCCGTCCGCTGACATCAGAGAGACCGGTGCTATGGAAATCTGGATCAACCCGGCCTGCTCAAAGTGCAGTTCGGCGCTCTCCGTCCTCGACGCGGAGGGTGCCCAGTACACCGTGCGGCGCTATCTGGACGACCCACCCAGCACGGCCGAACTTCAGGAGTTGCTGGAGCGGCTCTCCCTGGAGCCCTGGGACATCGCCCGCACCGGTGAACCGGCCGCGGCCGAACTGGGCCTCACCTCCTGGGCCCGGGACGCGACCACCCGCAACCGGTGGATCGAGGCGCTGGCCCAGCACCCCGCCCTGATCCAGCGGCCGATCATCACCGCGGACGACGGCACCGCAGTCGTCGCCCGCAGCCAGGAAGCTGTCCGCTCGGTCCTGCCCGCCGCGCCGGGAGGGAAGCAGCGGCCGGCGCCGTAACGTCATGGCTCGCCCTCGGACACTGACCGCCGGTCAAGACTCATGGCAGCGGCGCTAGCGGTTGTGCGGCGGGAAGTGCGCGGTGGCCAGGACGGAGCCGTCGGCGGCGAGCAGCCTGGCGCCGGACACCGTCGCGGGGTTCACGTCGGCCGGGGCGCCCCAGTAGCCGTAGCCGCCCTTGAGCGTGAAGGAGCCGACGGAAACCGTGGTGCCGTCAGTACGTTCGAGCCGGCAGCGGACGGTCCCGTCGGCTCCCTCCAGGTCGACGGACATATAGACCCAGCCCGGCGAACCGGGGTGGGCGAATATCCGTCCCACCTCGTGGCCGTCCGCGACGAGGGCCGCCTGCGCGAGGTCGGCGTTCGCCCGGACCGCCGTCGGCGCGGAGGGCGCGGGGGCGTCGTCGACAGCTGCGCCGACGGCCCATCCGCCGAAGCCGAAGGCGATCGCCAGGGCAGCCGACGCGGCCGCGACTCGCGGACGCAGCAGCCGGTGCCGGCGTCGTGCCGGTCGGGACTGATTCAGCCGGTCGGTGACCCGGGTCTCGAAGCCGACCGGCGGCTCGGTGCCCGGGAGCAGGCCGAGCAGGCCGTCGCCGACCAGGGTCAGCTGCTCGATGTGCTCCCGGCAGCCGGGACAGCGGTCCAGGTGTGCGACCGCACGGGCCCGCTCCTCGGCCGGGAGAATGCCCAGCGCCAGCTCGGCGTCGAGCTCCCGCAGCCGATCGCAGGTCATGTCGTTCATCGTCGGATCTCCTCGGCCCCCAGGGTCGTCCGCAGTTTGCGCATCGCCGTCCTGATCCGGGTCTTCGCCGTGCCCAGCGGAATCTGCTCGAACTCGGCGATCTGCTGCGCGGTCATCCCGTAGATCCCCGCCATCACCAGGGCGCGGGCCTGTTCCCGGGGCAGGTCCGCCACGGCGGCCCGGATCCCGGCCGAGGTCTCGGCGGCGAGGGCCTGCTGCTCGGGGGTTTCGGTCACGATGTCGAGGAGCGCGTCCAGGTCTTCGGGGGCGACGGGGCTGGCTCTGCGCGCTCGGACCGCGTCGATCGCCAGATTGTGCGCGATGGTCCGCAGCCAGGTCTTCACCGACCCGCGGCGGGAATCGTAGATCTGGGCGTGCCGCCACGCCCGCTCGAATGTCTGCTGCGCGATGTCCTCGGCCAGCTGGGGATCGCTGACGACGGCGATGGCGACGCCGAACACCATGCGCTGGAAGCGGCGCACGAACGCGACGGCGATCTCGGGATCGCCCGTCGTCAGGCCTGACAGCAGTGCTTCGTCCGGCGCGCGTCCGAGCGGGAGGCCCATTCTCTGCATATCACTGGATACGGTCGGCCTGCCCGAAGGGATTGCTCCGGATCCACCGGAAAACACTCTCCCTATTCTCCTCCTCCGTACGCCCCGCGTCATCCGTGGCCCGGCCGGCCAATCCCTCGGCGCGGTTCATCCGTATTCCTATGGACGGTATTCCAAGCGACGGAACTGTTGCGGAGGGCTGAGCCATGACAAGGACACGCACGCGGAGTCGCGTGGCGCTGGGGTTGGCAGCCGGAGCGCTGGCGGGCGGGCTCGCGGCCTGTGGGGGCGGCGGAGGCGGCTCGTCGGACACCACACCCCCGGACCGGAGCGCCGAACCGGGAGTGACCCAGGTGACCGCGAAGCTGACCGACTTCCACATCGCGCTGTCGCAGAAGACGTTCAAGACGGGCGCCTACACGTTCGTCGCCAAGAACAGCGGCCAGCACGATCACGCGCTGGAGATCGAAGGCCCCGGCGGAGAGCACCGCTCCCAGACTCTCGCTCCAGGGGAGAGCGGGCAGCTCAAGGTGACCCTGAAGTCCGGCAGTTACAAGATCTACTGCCCGGTCGACGGGCACAAGGACCAGGGGATGAAGACCAATATCACCGTGGGTGGTGCCGGCGGGCCGGTGAACGAGAACCCGCCGAAGAGCAATGGCTACTGAGGGTGCGGGCGCCGTGATCGCTCTGCGACTGGCCGGTGCCGGTCTGACCGCGGCGATGGCCGCGATCCACCTCCACCTCTGGGAGGCCGGCTACCAGGACCTGGCCACCATCGGCGTGCTCTTCCTGCTCAACGCCATCGGCGGCGGCCTGCTGGCGCTGGCGCTGCTGGCCGCCCCCACCCGGTACCTCGGCGCGCCGGCCGCCCTCGGCGCGCTCTTCACGGCCGGCACCCTGGCCGGGCTGGTCATCAGCCTCACCTCCGGGCTCTTCGGTTTCGAGGAGTCCCTCGACGCGGAACTGGTGCGGCCCACCATCGTGGTCGAGTCGGCGGCGGTCGTCGTCCTGACGGCGCTGGCCCTGGTCGCTCGCCGGAGCCGTGCGGCGAGGTAGCGGCAGCTGATCGGACGCCGCGCGCAGCCGGCCGCTTCTCCCCGGCTGCCGTCCGGCGTCCGCGCCGCCCCGTGGGGTGCGTACGTAGTCCAGCACGTGGACGTCGTCCATCGCGGTCCCTTCTCGAGTGACTCTGTTAGTTGTAGCATCGCGGCGGAGGTGGCGAATGAACACATGGGTACTGGGCGGCCATCAGACGGATTTCGCCCGCAACTGGGCACGGGCCGGACTGGAGTTCTCCGATCTCGTAGGGGACGTGGTCGACGGCACGCTCCAGGACGCGCGCCTGGAGCCCGAGGACATCGGCGTCATCCACGTCGGCAACGCCTTCGGCCAGCTCTTCACCGGTCAGGGCCAACTCGGCGGCATGCCCGCGACCGTGCAGGACCGGCTGTGGGGCGTGCCTGCCTCCCGTCATGAGGCGGCCTGTGCCTCCGGCGGGATCGCGGTGCTCTCCGCGATGGCCGATCTGGAGGCGGGTCGCTACGACTGCGCGCTCGTGATCGGCGTGGAACTGGAGAAGACGGTGCCGGGTGCGGAGGCGGCCCGCCATCTGGGCGCGGCGGCCTGGACCGGCCACGAGGGCCGGGACGCGACCTTCATGTGGCCGTACATGTTCTCCGCGCTGGCCGACGAGTACGCGGCGCGCTACGGCCTGGACGACGCCCACCTGCGGGCCGTCGCCGAGCTGAACTACCGCAACGGGCGCGCCAATCCCAAGGCCCAGACCCGCGACTGGAAACTCACCGAGGCGAGCTTCACCGCCGACGACGAGGCCAATCCGGTTGTCGAGGGCCGCGTGCGGCGCCAGGAGTGCAGCCAGATGACGGACGGCGGCGCGGGCGTCGTCCTCGTCTCGGACCGCTGGCTCGACGGACGCCGGCCCGCCGGCCGCGCCGGGCGGCGGACCGCCAGGATCGCGGGCTGGGGGCACCGCACGGCCGGACTGTCCCTGAAGCAGAAGACCGACCGCAGCGCCGACGACCCGTACGTCCTTCCCCATGTGCGGCAGACGGTGCTGGACGCCTTCGGCCGCGCCGGAATCGGCGGCGTCGACGAGGTCGACGGGCTGGAGACGCACGACTGCTTCGCGATGTCCGAGTACATGGCGATCGACCACTGCGGCATCACCGCACCCGGACAGAGCTGGCAGGCCGTCGAGAACGGCGACCTGGAGATCGGCGGCCGCATCCCGGTCAATCCGAGCGGCGGACTGATCGGCGGCGGCCACCCGGTGGGCGCCACCGGGGTACGGATGCTGCTCGACGCGAGCCGGCAGGTCACCGGCCGGGCCGGCGGCTTCCAGGTCGAGGGAGCACAGCGTTTCGCCACACTCAATATCGGCGGGAGCACGACCACCACGGTCGGCTTCGTCGTGGAAGGGGAGGACACCCATGGACGTTGAGATCGTGGGGCGCGCCCTGTCGACTCTGCCGGAGGACGACGACCACCCGTACCGCACCGGCCCCTGGCGGCCGCAGACCACCGAGTGGCGGGCGGACGAGCTGGAGGTGACCGGTGAGATCCCGGCCGACCTGGAGGGCGTCTACCTGCGCAACACCGAGAACCCCGTGCACCCCGCGATCTCGCTGTACCACCCCTTCGACGGCGACGGCATGATCCATGTGGTGGGCTTCCGGGACGGAAAGGCCTTCTACCGCAACCGCTTCGTGCGCACCGACGGCTTCACCGCGGAACAGGAGGCGGGCAAGGCCCTCTGGGCGGGCATCGCCGAGCGGCCCGGGCTGTCGCTGCGCGCGGACGGCTGGGGCGCGCGCACTCGTATGAAGGACGCGTCCAGCACCGACATCGTCGTCCACGCCGGGCAGGCGCTGAGCAGCTTCTGGCAGTGCGGAGACCTCTACCGGCTGGACCCGCTCACCCTGGAGACCATCGGAAAATCGCCCTGGGCGCCCGACTGGGGCGTCTCCGCGCACACCAAGGTCGACGACCGGACGGGCGAACTGCTCTTCTTCAGCTACGCCACCGAGGCGCCGTATCTGCGCTACGGAGTGGTCGGCCCCGACAACCGCCTCAAACACCTCACCGACGTGCCGCTGCCCGGCCCGCGGCTGCCGCACGACATGGCCTTCACGGGCAACTACGCGATCCTCAACGACTTCCCGCTCTTCTGGGACCCTGCCCTGATCGCCCGGGGCAAGTACGCCTCCCGCTTCCACCCCGACCTGCCGAGCCGCTTCGGGGTCGTCCCCCGGTACGGCACCGAGGTCCGCTGGTTCGAGGCCGACCCGACGTACGTGCTGCACTTCACCAACGCCTACGAGGACGGCGACGAGATCGTCCTCGACGGCTTCCACCAGAGCTGCCCCGAGCCGGCCGACCCGCGCGGCGAGGGCGTCTACCAGCGGATGTTCCGCTTTCTGGCGCTGGAGAAGATGCAGACGCGACTGCACCGCTGGCGGCTGAACCTGGTGACCGGGCAGGTGAAGGAGGAGACGCTCAGCGAGCGGTTCACCGAGTTCGGGACGGTCAACCCGAACATCGGCGGACGCCCGTACCGGTACGCCTACGCCGCCACCCAGCGGCCCGGCTGGTTCCTCTTCGACGGCATCGTCAAGCACGACCTGCGCACCGGGCGCGAGGAGCGGTACGCCCTGCCCGAGGGCGTGTACGGCAGCGAGACCGCGATGGCCCCGCGCCCCGGCGCGACCGGGGAGGACGACGGCTACCTTGTTACGCTGACGACCGACATGAACGCCGATCGTTCCGAGTGCCTCGTCTTCGACGCCGCACGCCTCACCGAGGGGCCGATCGCCCGGGTGCGGCTGCCGGAACGGATCTCCAGCGGCACCCACGCGACCTGGGCGGCCGGCTCCTCGCTGCCGGGCTGGTACGACGGGACGAGCATCCTGTAGCGCGGAGGGACCCGAGTGGACGCCGCCGCACCGACTCGACTGCCGCCCGGCGGGCAGAACGCGATCGCGGAGGCACTGGGCCTGCTGGGCGACGAGTGGACGCTGCTCATCCTCCGGTACGCGCTGCAAGGCACCCGCCGGTACCAGGACTGGCGCGAGCGACTGCCGATCTCGCACGCCGTACTGAGCGCCAGGCTCACCCGGCTGACCGACGCGGGGCTGCTGGCGCGCGACGCGTACCAGCAGCGCCCGGTGCGGTACGAGTACCGGCTGACGCCGCGCGGCCGCTGCGATGTACGGGCGGTGATCTGGCGCGGCGAGGGCGCGTCCTTCTCCTCCGGGCGGGACGTCGGATCGATCGGCACGCTCAGCACGGAGCGAACGCACCACGAGCTCATGCGCCGCGGGCATCGCGGCATCCAGCAGCTGTGGGAGCTCGACGCTCCGGTGCTCGTCGCCTGCAAGGGCTGGGTGATGGGCGGCTCGTTCCAGCGGGCCCTGTTGTGCGATGTCCGGATCGCCGCGGAAGGGACCCGCTTCCGGCTCCCGGAGCTCGGCCACGGCGTCATCCCGGACACCGGCGGGGTGGCCGTGCTGCACCAGATGTGCGGCCCCGGCGTGGTGAGCGACCTGGTCCTGACCTGCCGGGTGATGAATGCCGGGGAGGCGCTGGCGCACGGCGTGGTCTCCCGTGTCGTCCCGGCCGATCAGCTCGACGACGTGGTCCGGGAGGCCGCGGAGCAGATCGCCGCGGCGCCCAAGGTCGCCGTGAAACTGGTGCGGGAGAACATCCGGCATCTGTCCCTGCCGGAGGTCCGCGCCTCCATGGCGGACGAGATGGTCTTCCAGACGTTCCTCAACAAGAGCGACGACTACGCCGAGTTCAGGGCGGCCCGGACCGAGGGACGCGCCGGCGACTACTACACGGGGAGCTGACGATGGTGCCCAAGGGCCTTCCCGAGCCGCCGCCGCCCGGGGCGGGCGCACTCGCGCCCGGCACCTACCAGGGCACGGCCGTCTTCGTCACCGGGGGCGGCACGGGCCTCGGCAAGGCCATCGCGGCGGAGTTCGCCCGGCTCGGCGCCGCCGTGGCGATCGCCAGCCGCAAGCCGGAGCATCTGGAGGCCGGCCGCCTGGAGTTGGAGAGGCTCGGAGCGCCGGTGCACACGGTCGGCTGCGACATACGCGACCCGGAGTCGGTCGCCGCCGCGTTCGACCAGGCGCGGGACGCCTTCGGGCTGCTGCCCGCGGTACTGGTCAACAATGCCGCGGCGAACTTCCCGGTTCCCGCCGAGGACATGTCCCCCAATGCCTGGCGCACGGTCGTGGACATCACGCTCAACGGCACCTTCTACTGCGCCCGGGAGTTCGGCCGCAGACACCTGGAGGCCGGCACCGCGGCCTCCATCATCAACATCGGCGCCTCCTACGCCTGGACCGGAGGCCCCGGCTTCGCGCACTCGGCGGCGGCGAAGGCGGGGGTGAAGAGCCTCACCGAGTCCCTGGCCGTGGAGTGGGGCCCGTACGGCATCCAGGTCAACGCCCTGGTGCCCGGGCTCTTCCCGCACGAGGACATGACCGCGGACATCCAGGGCAACCTGGCGGGCGCCCACGACAAGGACGCCTGCCAGCCCGCGCTGCGGGTGGGCCGGCGGCGGGAGCTCGGCTGGGCGGCGACCTTCCTGGCCTCCCCCTACGCCCGGTTCATCTCCGGTCACACCCTGGTCGTGGACGGGGCCAACTGGCAGCGCCGCACGCTGGTGAACCCGCCGGTGGTGGCCGTCCGCGAACAGATGGGCCGCGGTCCCTTCGAACCCTGACCCGCGCGGGCACGCCGGGGCGCACGGCCGCCGGCTTCTCGTGACGCACTCACGCCGGCAGGCGCACGACACACCCGAACCGGCATAAACAAGATCACGAGACAGTAGGGGTAGGGGCCGTAGGGGGTGGGCGGACAAGGGGCAGGCAGGGGTTATGCCCCTCAGGGGGCGAATGTTAATTTTTCTCATCTGGTTTTCTCATCCGGCGGAAGCGGAAGAACATTCCGCCGGTGAAGGTTCTGCTCCAAATCGTCCCGGGGGGAGTCGAGGGCATTGGTGACGGGCTGGTTCGTACCATTCGATCCGAAGTGCTGCAGGGTTATCGGGGGAGACCACATCGGTCCAGAAAAGGTCTTGGAAAAGTTCTTGGGTTCCAGAGCTTCTGACGCCGGGACCGCGAGTTCGTGATGAACTGGGGAATCACCTACGGGGAAGAGGAAATCAATCAGCAGCCCGTGGTGGAAGTCGAGCTCAGTTCACTGAGTCTCGTCGGCTCGCCGCGGCTTTCCGGTGAGCGGACCGAGCATGTGCAGATGCTGGCGGCGGCGCAGACCCGGCTTCCTCCCATCACCGTGCATCGGGCGACCATGAGGGTCATCGACGGTTTTCACCGCTTGAAAGCGGCCAGGCTGCGCGGCGAGGGCACCATCGCGGTCAGGTTCTTCGACGGTGACGAGGCCGAGGCCTTCGTGCTCGCCGTCAAGCTCAACGTCACGCACGGTCTGCCCTTGGCGCTGGCGGACCGCAAACGTGCCTCCGAGCGCATCATCGCGTCGCACCCGCAGTGGTCCGACCGCAGGGTGGCCGCGGTCACCGGCATCTCCCCGGGAACCGTGGGCGACATCCGTAAGCGGATCGTCCGGGGACCGGAGCCGGAGACCGGGCGGGTCGGTCAGGACGGCAGGCTCCGGCCGCTGGACGGGAGTATGGGGCGCATGCTCGCGGGCGAACTGCTCAGCGAGCGACCGGACCTGTCGCTGCGTCAGGTTGCCCGTGTCGCCCGTATCTCTCCCGAAACGGTACGAGACGTACGCAACCGGCTGCGCAACGGCGAGGATCTGCTGCCGAATCAGCGCAAGAAGAAGCCGACGGTCGCGGGAGTCGCGGGAGGCGGGACGGCTGGCGGAGGCGATGCCGTGGTCAGGCGCAAGGAGTTCGGCGGCCTCGGGCGTGCCCAGCCGTCCGGCCGGCCCCGGGGAGGGCCGCCTCCCGACCATGCCGCGCTCATCAAACGGCTGAAGGCGGACCCGGCGCTCCGCTTCACCGAGACCGGACGCAATCTGTTGCGTCTGCTGGCGTTGCACACGCTCCGGAAGGAGGAGTGGGACGCGATCATCAACAACGTCCCGCCGCACTGCAGCGACATTGTCGCCGACCTCGCCAGGCAGTTCGCCGATATCTGGTCGGAATTCGCCGTGCGCGTCAAGGAAGACATGGCGCAGATAAGCTGAGGACATCCTTCCACAACGACATGGGGTCCTCCCGCCGAACGGCGGGAGGACCCCATGCTGTCGTAGACGCTGCCGTAGTCCAACAGCCCGAGGGCGTCCCGGAGTTCATCGGGCAACAGTTCGAGCGCTCTCCTGTCCGTGAATCCCTCATTCCGCTCGATCGCGGCCCGTCGGCAATTGGTCCCGTATTCAAGAGGCGCTGTTTTGATCCATCTTCAGGTGGCTGGAAAGAATTCACAGGTGGCTGAAAAGGGTCCACGTTTGACGGGGGGACTCGCTACCCTGTACTGAGGTGCGCTTCTCTCCATGCAACGTAACGGTCTACCCCATAAGTCCAATACCTGCAGGACGGAAGCGTTTTGCTCTTCTGTTCTCACCTGTTGGACAGTCTGCGCGGCGAAAGTGCGGAGTTGAATCCTCTGGCGCCGGAGCGTGCGCACTGAGGTTGGCTGATCAGGTTGGTGTTGGGTGGATTTCGAGTCCGGTGTGGGTGAGGAATTCGGCCGGCAGCGCCGGTCGGTGCTGGATGCGGCGGAGTCGAGTTCGAACAGCGCGGGTCAGCTCCTCAAGGGTGAAGGCGGCGAGATTGGCGAGGGCGGTGCGCTTGAGGTGGGACCAGACCTGTTGGGCAGGGATGAGGTCAGGGGCGTACGCGGGCAGGTAGTGGACGGTCGGTCAGTCGCGGTCCGCGGTCGGGCCATAGCGGGCCGGCGCAGCCCTGGACACGTTCGGCCGGTGTTCCCCGGCCACGGTCAGCGTCGGGGCCTGCCCGGTCGGCGGCGAGGTTCCGCCTTCGTCCCGGAGGCGGAACCAAGACCCTGGGATCCCCTTTCATCGATCTCCGGACATGGAGTGCCCAGCCGCTCCGTGATCGTGGCCGGGTCAAGCTCGGCGGCCCCGCACGCGGGGGCCCGCGGAGTTGAAGCCCGTCCGGTGCGGCAGTCGGCCGACGCCGGACAGGGACTCGTGGACCAGCGGAAAAAACCACTCGACGATCACTTGGCGGAACCATGCCAGGGCCTGTCGGTGGCGAACTCGTAGTCCTTGGCCCCGCGCCGCGGCAACCCCGCAGGTCGCGGCGGTGGACTTTTCGCAGGGCAGACGGCGCGCCGGCGATTCCGTGCCCGGGCAGGGTCCCCGAGTCGCGCCCTCGGGCCCAGCGCGGTGCCAGCCGGGCACCGCCTGCGCCCTGCCCTTCAGCAGCCGGGAGGTCTCGCGTCCGACCGGCCGACCTCATCCCAACCTCACCGAACAACTGGCGCCGCTGTCGGAAGAAGCGGCATGACACCGGAGACGTGATCAGCAAAGCACAGGCAGAAGGTACGGGGGTATCTGTGAAGCTCAGTGAAAGAAACAAAGAACTTCAGCTGCTCAACCGGTTGTACGCGGGGTGTGTTCGCGGCAAAGGCGCCGTCGTCCTCGCGAACGGCCCCGTTGGATGCGGGAAGACGGCCTTGGTCCAGGGGTTCGCCGAGCGGGTCATGGAGCAGGGGGGATTGTTCCTGTCGGTAACGGCCGCAGCGAGTGAGCGGCTCCATCCTTTCGGCCTGATCGACCAGTTGATGACCGCGATGCGCGCGGCCGGGGTGGACGCCGCCCCGCTCGCCGCCGAGGACGCCGGGGTCACGGCATCGGCCGGCGATCCGCAAGGGGCCCCGCGGGTCCCGCTCGGCCTGCTGCAACGCATCAGCCGGACCGTCTGCGAGTTCGCCGGGGGCCCGCTCGTCATCAGTGTCGATGACGTGCACTTCGCGGACGAACCTTCGCTCCAGTGCCTGCGCTATCTGATCCGCCGAATCGATTCGTCGGCCGTGGTGATCGTGCTGACCGAGAGTTCCTGCCATGAGCGGGAGCTCGCGACGCTCCACGCGGAGACGTTGCATCTGCCGTACTGCCACCGGATCGGGCTGGCGCCGCTTTCCGGGACCGGAGTCGGCGAGCAGCTGACCGAACGTCTGGGCGATGATCCGGCGGTGAAGGACCCCGATCCATGGGCTCGGACGAGCGGGGGCAACCCGCTGCTGCTGCGCGCCCTGATCGAGGACTACCTGAGGCAGGACAGTGCGACGTCGGGTGAGCCGGTTCCCGGTGAGTCCTTCCGCCACGCCGTCCTGCGCTGTCTCCACCGGTGCGAACCGTCGATGCTCGACGCGGCCCGTGCCTCGGCCGTACTCGGAGAGTCCGCCTCGCCGTCGCTGGTCAGCGACTTTCTCGGGGGCGACGCGAGGTCGGTGCGCCGCAGCCTCACCGACCTCAACGCCGCCGGCCTGCTGGCGGCCGACCGGTTCCGGCACGACCGGGCGCAGCTGGCGGTGCTCACCGACATCCCGGCTGGGGACCTCTGTGCCCTGCACGGCCGGGCCGCCGAACTGCTGCACGAGAGCGGGGCCTCCGCGGTGGCGGTGGCCGAGCAGATCATGGCCGCCCACGACTGCGTCAAGGCCGAGTGGCGGGTCGGCATCCTGCGCGAGGCGGCCCGCGACGCCACGGACTCGGGCGACATCGCCACATCCGTCGAATACCTCCGTCACGCCTCGGGCCTCTGCGCGGACGCGGCGCAGGAAGCGCAGGTCACCGCGGAACTCGCCGAAGCCCAATGGCTCATCGACCCGGCCAAGGCGACCCGGCATCTGCACCAACTGAGTCACGCGGTGCGCGCCGGCGTGCTCACCGGCGACGGCGCCATGGTCCCGGTCAAGCAGCTGATCTGGCGGGGCGAGTTCACCCAGGCCGACTCGCTGCTGAGGGCGATGGAGACCGGAGCGGGCCGGGACCCCGGCGACACGGCGAGGCGCACCGAACCGTCAGGCATCGCGACCGCCCGGTTATGGCTGTCGTTGTGCTACCCCGGTCTGGCGCGGGAGGCCAGGGCCGGCGGGGCCGCTGAGGAAACGGCCGACGAGATCGGCGACGCGCTCAGCCACCCGTCGATCGTGTCAGGGCCGGTGTCCGCCCTGATCTTCCTCAACCTGTCGGCGAGCCTGTCCGGCGACGGCGAGGACCTCCAAGGGGCGGACCAGGTACTGCACGGCTTCCACGCGGGCAGCACGCTCGCCGCGAGGCTGTTCGCGCTGATCCATCTGATCCAGACGTCCCGGCTGGACGAGGCGGTGCTCTGGTCCGAGCGGTTGCTCCAGGAACCGTGGATCCGGCGACTGCCCATGCCGCGCGCGGTGTTGGAGACGATCCGGTCGGTGGCGTCCCTGCGCAGGGACGATGCGGTGACGGCCGGGGAGGCCGCGCGTACCGCGTTGGAGATCGTCACCCCCTCGGCCTGGGGTGTGATGGTCGGCCTTCCGCTGGCCCTGGCGGTCCGCGCGGCGACCGAACTGGGTGAGTTCGACGCCGCGATGTCCTACCTCTGCCTCCCGGTCCCGCCGATCATGTTCGAGACGCCCTTCGCGCTGCCCTACCTCCGGGCGCTCGGCCGCTATCACCTTGCCGTGGGACGGCCGCACACGGCGCTCGCGGACTTCCAGTCGTGCGGCGACCTGATGGTGAAATGGCGCCTCGACCGGTCGGAGCTCGCGGACTGGCGCAACGACGCGGCCGAGGCGTTCCTGGCCATGGGATACGTCGGCCAGGCGCGGAGGCTCATCGAGGATCGGCTGTCCCGCCTGGGCGACGGACGCTCCCGGGCCAGGGGTACCGCGCTGCTCCGCGAGGCGGTACGGATCCTCGCGGCCTGCGACGACCAGCTGGAACTGAAGTGTGCCCGGAGTGACTTGGCAGAGGCGCTCGACGGGCCGGGCACACCGCTCGACCGGCCGATGCCGACGCTCGCCCGGAAGATCCCGTCGCCCGGCCGCCACGCCCCGGAATCGCTCGACATCGGCGACGGGCCCGTCGCCGAGGAGAGCGAAAGCAACCGCGTACTGGCCGAACTCACCGATGCCGAACTCAGGGTCGGGGCGCTCGCCGCCGCGGGCTGCACCAATCGTAGGATCGCCGGCGAGCTTTTCATCACGGTGAGTACGGTCGAGCAGCATCTGACCAAGATTTACCGCAAGTTAAAGGTCAGCAGTCGTTCCGGCCTGCCGGCGGAACTCAGGGCCTTCACCGACATTCCATGCTTACCGAATGGGTGATAAAAAGAAACAGTTTTCGATGGCACGTCCAAGTGACCGATTCGGCCGGTTGGACGACATTGTCGGCACCCCAGTACCCATGTGATCCTGACGGTCGGAAATAAAGACTCCGCAATTGACTCGCAGGCCCGCAATTGGCTGGTGTTGCATGGGGGAAACCATGGCCGGACTGAGCGTCGACGACTATGCGCGCCTCGCGCGGGACGGCATGGATTCCGCTCTGTCGGCGTTCCTGACGGCCGAAGAACGCGCCTGGTCGGGCAACCGGGAGGCGTTCGACCGGGTCGGGCTGCGGCCGGGCGGCTCCGGGAACCCCGGACCGCCCGAGACCGCGACCAAGATCCTCGACCGCACCTGGTCGGCGCCGCTGCTCGTGGGGCCGCTCGCGGGTCTGGTCCGGCCCGAAGGCGAACTCGCCGTCGTCCGGGCAGCGGGAGCGGCCGGACTCCCGGTCGTCGTGAGCGCGTTCACCGGACGGAGCTTCGCGGAGCTCGCCTCGGCAGCCGAGGGCCCGCTGTGGCTGCGGACCCACTCCTTCCGGGACCGCTCCACGGCCCGACGCCTCGCCGGGAGCGCGGCGGACGCCGGATTCGGGGCCCTGGTGCTCACCCTGGGGCCCCAACGCCATGTCCGGCTCGGCCCGGGCGCCGTACCGGTCAATCTCGCCGAGGACGACCCGATCCGGCTGCCCCGCGCGGCAGGCGCGCTCGCGGACCTCGGTGGCTACGGCCCGTTCGCCGACGTCGGGGCGCTGCTCGCCGCCGCCGGGGAGTGGCCCGACCTCGCGTGGCTGATCTCGCTCACCGCCCAGCCGCGGGTTGTCGCGGGCGTGCGCACGGTCGCCGCCGGGGTGCGCGCCCCCGAAGCCGGCGCCGGCGGGATCGTGGCCGAGGACCTGAGGACGCTGCCGTCGATCGCCGCGGCCGTCGCCGGCCGCGTCCCCGTGCTGCTGGGCGGCGGCGTCCGTCGCGGTGCCGACGTCCTGGCGGCGCTCGCCTGCGGAGCCGACGCGGTGCTGCTGGAGCGGCCGGTCCTGGACGGTCTGCTGGTGGGCGCGCGGGAAGGGGTCGCCGAGGTGCTGGACGGCCTCGCCCAGGAACTTCGGACGGCACTGGCGTTCACCGGGACCGGGTCCGTCGCGGACGCCGGCGACGAACTGCTGCGCAGCGGCCACCCGGCGACGAGCGCGCCGCCGTCCGAAGCCGCTCCGGCTCTGCGCAAGAGTGACCTGCACGCCAGCGTCTCGGATCCGGTCCTGGACACGATGAACTTCCTCAACGAGGTCACACACCGCTACCCCGACGCGATCTCCTTCGCGCCAGGCCGCCCGTACGACGGGTTCTTCGACACCGAGCAGATCATCACCCACATCCGTCACTACCTGAACCACCTGACGGAGCAGGGCAGTTCACCCCAGGCGATCCGCACCGCCATGTACCAGTACGGCCCCGCCGCCGGCCAGATCCGCGAGATCATCGCGGACTCGCTGCGCGTCGACGAGAACATCGACGTACCGCCCGAGTCCATCGTGGTGACCGTCGGCGCCCAGGAGGCCATGCTCTTGGTGCTCCGCGCCCTCATCACCGGCCCCGACGACGTACTCCTGGCCGTCAGTCCCTGCTATGTGGGGATCACTGGCGCGGCCCGGCTGTTCGACATCGAGGTGACCGCCGTCGACGAACGGGAGGACGGATTCCACGTCGCCGACCTCGAAGCGGCGATCAGGCGGGAGCAGGCTCGCGGGCGACGCCCCCGCGCCTTCTACGTGATCCCCGACCACTCCAACCCGTCCGGGGCCACGATGAGTCCGCAGGCTCGCGCCGCGCTCCTGGAGCTCGCCGCCCGCCATGACATCCTCATCCTCGAAGACAGCCCCTACCGGATGGTGAGCCCCGGCACGCCGTTGCCGACCCTCAAATCCCTGGACCGCGCACGCAGCGTCGTCCACCTCGGCTCCTTCGCCAAGACGCTCTTCCCCGGCGCTCGCGTCGGCTTCGTCGTCGCCGACCAGCTCGTCAGTGACGACTCCGGCCGGACCAGCCTCCTGGCGGACGAACTCGCCAAGATCAAGAGCATGGTGACGGTGAACACGTCGTCGCTCAGCCAGGCCGCCGTGGCCGGCGCGCTCCTGGCGTGCGACGGGCGGATCTCGGAGCTCAACAGCGTGGCAGCCGCCTACTACGGCGACTCCATGCAGGCCACACTCCGGAACCTGGACCGGCACCTGCCGGCCGACCGCAGGGCGGCGCTGGGCGTGCGGTGGAACGAGCCCACCGGCGGCTTCTTCCTCGCCGTGAACGTCCCCTTCCCCGTGGACGGCGCGGCGCTGACCCGGTCCGCACAGGAATTCGGTGTTATCTGGACGCCGATGAATTACTTCTATCCGCAGGGCGGAGGCCACCACGGCATCCGGCTGTCCACGAGTTACCTGACACCCGCGGAAATCGAGGAGGGCACCGCGCGGCTCGCACGCTTCATCGAAGCGGAGAGCGCGGCGTCGTGAAGGAGAACCCGGAACCTCCGGAATCGATTTTCCCCAGCCCAAGCCCCAGCCGGGCCTCGCGGCCTACGGCTGACACCGCCGAAGTCCGTTCCACCGCTTCGCGGACCGTACGAGGCCGCCGTCCCCGCCGGCCGGCAGGACGCAGGCGATAGCCGGCCGCGCCCCGGATACTGTGCGGGTGAGGCCGAGTCCGCACGTGGTGGTGGACGTGTACGCGGTGGTGGACACGTATGTGGTGGCGGACATGGATGAGAGTTCTACGGGTTCGGTGGTCACACCGCGGGAACGGGTCTTGTTACGCCGGTGTTATCCCCTCCCGGGAAGAGTGGACCCATGCGTGTGCTGATTGTTGAGGACCACAGGGAACTGGCCGAGACCATTGCCACCGGACTGCGGCGGGACGGCATGGCCGTCGACCTCGCCTTCGACGGCGAAGAGGCGTTGCGGGAGGCCACCGTGCACGACTACGACGTCATCGTCCTCGACCGCGACCTGCCCCGGCTGCACGGGGACGAGGTGTGCCGGGCGCTGACCAGGCAGGGCGGTCGCTCCCGCGTGCTGATGCTCACCGCCTCGTCCACCATCGAGGACCGCGTCGACGGCCTGAGCCTCGGCGCGGACGACTACTTGCCGAAGCCGTTCGCGTTCGCCGAACTGATCGCGCGCGTACGGGCGCTGGCCAGACGTACCCAGCCCGCCGTGCCTCCCGTTCTCACCCACGGCGACATCTCGGTGATCCCGGCCCAGCGCGTCGCGCGCCGCGGCGGGCAGCAACTGGATCTGTCACCGAAGGAGATGGCCGTGCTCGAACTGCTGCTGGCAGCCGGAGGCGCGGTCGTCTCCGCGGAGGAGCTACTGGAACGGGCCTGGGACCAGGCCGCCGACCCCTTCACCAACACGGTCAAGGTCACCGTCAGCCGGCTGCGCCGTAAGCTCGGTGATCCACCCGTCATCGAAACGGTGCCGCATGCCGGATACCGCATCTGAGCGCCGACCGCTGGTCCGCTGGTCGGCCCGGCTGCGCCTGACCCTGCTCTACGGTCTGCTGTTCCTGATCTCCGGGGCGGTGTTGCTGGGATTCACCTACATCCTGGTGGCCCGCAGTCCTGTCTCCAAGCAGACCAAGGTCACCGCCACGCAGGACGTCACCGGCGATCCGTCGACGTCGAACGGCGGCGAGATCATCCCCGACATCGAGCATCTCGTGTCGCAGCAGCACGAAGCGGAACTGCAGGCGCTGCTGACGGAGTCCGGTATCGCACTCGGCGTGATGACCGCCGTGTCCGTAGCGCTGGGCTGGCTGATGGCCGGGCGGGTGCTCCGGCCCGTGAGCATGATGGCCGACAAGGCCCGCCGCATCTCGGAGCGGAATCTGCACGAGCGGCTCGCGGTGTCCGGCTCGGCGGACGAACTGAAGGATCTCGGCGACACCTTCGACGGGCTCCTCGCACGGCTCGACGCGGCGTTCGACGTGCAGAAACGCTTCGTCGCCAACGCCTCGCACGAATTGCGTACTCCGCTCACGCTGCAACGCGCCATGATCGAGGTCGAGTTGTCGGCGCCCGCCCCCGACGTGCAGTCGCTGCGCGCTGTGTGCGAGCGCGTGCTGGCGGCGGGGGAGAGCCAGGAGCGGCTGATCGAGGCGCTGCTGACCCTCGCGAGCAGTGAGCGCGGCCTGCAACGGCGTGAGCCGCTGGACCTCTGCGAGGTCACCGCCGATGTGGTGCGCGAGCGCTGCCCCGATACCCCGGCGAACGGCCTGCGGATCGAGACCGCGCTCGGTCCCGCCCACACCTACGGCGACGCCGGACTCGTCGAGCGGCTGGCGACCAACCTGATCGAGAACGCCCTGCGGTACACCCATCCCGGTGGCTGGATCCGGGTCGCCACCGGCATGGATACGGGCCGGCCCGCGCTGTATGTCGCCAATAGCGGACCGCAGATCCCACCCGACAGGATCCCGGTGCTGTTCCAGCCCTTCCAACGGCTGGAATCCCGTGTCGGGTCGCCCGACGGCCACGGCCTGGGGCTGTCCATCGTCGCGGCCATCGCCACGGCGCACGACGCCAGGATCACCGCTGTCCCCGGCCGGGAGGGCGGGCTCACCGTCACCGTCGCCTTCCCGCACCAGCACGGGCACCAGCCAGGGCACGGGCATGGTCACTGAAGTCGGGCCGTGGACCGGGACGTTAGGTTCGCATCATCGTCCGAAATCCCGCGATCAGTGCGATGCTTGTGACCATCAGGCCGGACGCCGGCAGAGGCCGAAGAGGCTAAAGGGGTCGAAGAGGTCGAAACGCGAGGGCGCTATATGCGAGACGCGGCGGCGGGGGAGCTGTAACCGGCATGTGACCCGGGATCGGGCACCCTGATCACCATGATCAGTCCCTATCCCCTCAGTCCCCGGTCGTGACACGCCTCGCTGGGGGTGGGCGATGAGAGTACTGGTAGCGGAGGACCACGCCGAGCTCGCGAATTCGGTGACCAGGGTGCTGCGCCGCGAAGGGATGGCGGTTGACGTCGTCTACGACGGCATGGCCGCGCTCGAGTGCACGGAGGTGGTCGATTACGACGTCATCGTGCTCGACCGGGATCTGCCCGAGGTGCACGGCGACGACGTCTGCCGCGAGCTGGCCGCGAAGTCGGTGCGGGCCAGGGTTCTGATGCTGACCGCGTCCAGCACGATCGCCGACCGCGTGGACGGTCTCAGCCTCGGCGCGGACGACTATCTTCCCAAGCCCTTCGCGTATGCCGAGCTGGTGGCTCGCATCCGCGCGGTCGCCCGGCGCTCGCAGCCGCCCCCGCCGCCGGTACTCGTCCACGGCGATCTGCGGCTCGACCCCGCACAGCGCATCGTGACGCGCGCGGGCTCACGACTGGCCCTCACGTCCAAGGAGTTCGCGGTACTGGAGTACTTGCTCGCAGTCCAGGGCCGCGCGGTGTCGGCCGAGGAACTGCTGGAGCGGGTGTGGGACGAGGCAGCCGATCCGTTCACCACCACGGTCAAGGCGACGATCAATCGCCTGCGGTCCAAGCTCGGTGACCCGCCCGTGCTGGAGACCGTCCCCAGGAGCGGCTACCGGATTTGAGATGCCGATGCGTCTGTTCAACCCGTCCAACCCGTCCAACCCCTTCCGCGCCGGAATCAAGCCCCGCTTGATTCCCCGGCGCGTACGCGCACGCCTCACCCTGCTGTACGGAGTGCTGTTCATCGCCTCGGGCGCGGTCCTGCTCGTGATCACCTATCTGCTCGTCACCAGCTCCACGAGCAACTTCGTTTCCATCCAGACGACCAGTACCAACCCGCAGCCGACGGGCGAGATCCGCCCCGACCGGTTCTCTCGACTCCCGCGCCGGCTCGACGACAGGGCCCGGGAGCTTCGCGACCAGGCGGTCCGTCAGCACGAGGCCCAGATGCACGATCAACTGGTCCAGTCCGGGATCGCGTTGGCGATCATGGCGGTGATCTCGATCGTCCTCGGCTGGGTGGTGGCCGGGCGGGTCCTGCGGCCACTGCGCACGATGACCTCCAGCATCCGCCAGATCTCGGCGCACAACGTGCACGAACGGCTGGCCGTCGGCGGCCCGCCCGATGAGCTGAAGGATCTCGCCGAAAGTGTCGACGGACTGCTCGGCCGGCTGGAGACGGCGCTCGATTCCCACAAACGCTTTGTCAGCAACGCCGCACACGAGTTGCGCACACCGCTCACCCTGGAGCACGCGCTGCTCGAAGAGTCGCTCATCGACCGCCACGCGACCTTGGAGTCGTTCCGGTCGAATTTCGAGCGCTTGCTGGCTATCAGCAAGCAGCAGGGCTGCCTGCTGGAGTCGCTGCTCACCTTGTCCAGCAGCGAACGCGGGGTGGAACGCTCAGAGCCGCTGAATCTGTCCGAGATCACCGACCGGGTGCTGCTCACCTTCCGCCCGGAGATCGACCGGCGGGGACTGGGGGTCGAGGCCACGATCGAGCCCGCACCCATCGCGGGCGACTCCGCCCTCGTCGAACGCCTGGTGGCCAACCTCCTCGACAACGCCACGAACTACAACGTCCCGGGCGGGCGCGTGGAAATCCTGACCGGCATCACAGCCGGGCGCGCCGTGGTCGCCGTCGCCAATACCGGGCCGGATATCCCGCCCGAGCAGGTCGACCGGCTTTTCGAGCCCTTCCAGCGCCTGCGCCGCACCGCCGGCGACGGTCATCACGGCCTCGGCCTGTCGATCGTGCGCGCCATCGCCAATGCCCACGGCGCCACCCTCACCGCACATACCCGCCCGGACGGCGGCCTCCTCGTGGAAGCGGCCTTTCCGCTACGGGCGCACCGGCCCGGCAGGCACGGCAGCCGGAATCCGGTCAGGGCGACGGCTGCACGCGAGGACGGGTCGTTCCTCGTCCGCTTCCCCGAAGAGCATGAAGCCGGTGCGAGGACATCTCGTTGACCGGTGCGAGACCGTCTCGTTGACGGTGCCGGCGGATGCGGGCCGGGATGTGCAAGCCGCGGTGCGGCGGGTGGTGCGGTGGGTGTCGATGACGGTTCCCGCTGAGTGGAGGGCCGGGATGTCGCGGGCGGCGCTTCCACGCGCCCACCCGTCATCGGCCGCACCGGTCATCGTCAACCGATCATCGCCATCCGTCCAAGTGTGGAAAACGCCCGGTTGGACGGCACCACCACCAAGGCCCCCTGCGGTGGCTCCAGGACGGGCAGCCTGAGGCCGGGGGAAACCGCACAGTGGGCGCGGATCCGAATGGGGCGTCCAACCATTGCGCATTGCGCCGACATCATCGTTGACATTCCCGCGGAGAGAGTGTCCACCCCCGCGAAGTCCGATGATGGACACTGAGGCACCGCTTTGGGAACGCTGTTGAGAACCCGGTGAAGGCAACGAGTCCGTCAGCGAACCCAGTCGGTGGGATTCGGGGCATCCGATGGGTATCGTTCTGAGCGAGCAGAACCATGCTCACAAACGTCATCCGCTGCTCCCGTGGAAAGTCAGCCGAGTCCGATGGGGAGCAGAGGTCGATTCGGGGGTCCTCCAGTAGACGTCAGGGGTGGCGTTGTAGAACTGGATTCTTTGGTGCGTCCAACATCCTTATCCTGCCTGAGTCCGACTTCCTTTCATGGTGAAGTGCGGGCCGGCGACGGCTGATTACAGCTGGCAGGCGATCGGCGAGCAGCTTTTTGTGAGCGGCGGGTAACGGGTTGCCCTTGAGAGGGGAAAGATGAACGATCAGGCTGGTTACGCTCTGCCCCTGTCCGACAGTCAGGAGGGAATCTGGCTGGCGCAGCGTATGGAGGGGACGCGTGCGCTGTACAACGTCGGGCAGCACATTGACATACTCGGTTCTCTTGACACGGGCGCTTTTGAGGTTGCTCTGAGGCGGGTCGTTGCCGAGACGGAGATACTTGGTGTGCGTTTCGCGGAGGACGGCGGCGGAGTGTCGCAGTCTTTCGTCGGGGTGCCAGAGTGGGATCTGCCGTTGGTCGATGTCAGTGGTGAGAGCGATCCCTGGGATTCTGTCGAGTCGCGTATGCAGGCGGAATTGAGTCAGGTCAAGGATCCCACCGGTGACCAGCTTTTCTCCTTCGTTCTCTTCAGGGTCTCCAGCGATCGTTATGTGTGGTTCCAGTGCTACAACCATCTGCTGATGGATGGCTTTGCGTGTTCATTGCTGGGGCAGCGGGTTGCTGAGGTGTATTCGGCGCTTGTGCGCGGTGATTCCCATGCCGGGCCGGAATATGCGGCGTTGCGGTTGAATGAGCTGGTGGGGCAGGAGTCTGCTTACCGGGGCTCGGAGTGGTTCGAGCGTGACCGGCAGTACTGGTACGAACGTTTCGCGGACCGGCCCGATCTGGTGAGCATTCCCGGCTACCGCTCGGCGCCGTCGGGGGAAGGCACGGCCGCCGGCGGGGTTTTGCGGGAGGCGGGCGGGTTGTCGCCGTCTGCGGTGGAGGCGTTGCGCGCGGTGGCGGCCGGGGCGGGGGTGCGCTGGTCGAGGCTGGTCATCGCGGCGGTGGGGGCGTTCGTGGGCCGCATGGCGGGGGCACGCGAGGCGGTGTTGAGCCTGCCGGTGGCCGGCCGGGTGAGTGACGGGGAACGGCGGACCCCGTGCACGATGGCGAACATCCTGCCCTTGCGGCTGCCCGTCGATGCCGGTGCGAGCCTGCTGGACCTGGCACGGGAGGCGGAGCGCGAGGTCGGCGGGCTGCTGGCGCATCAGCGATTCCGGGGGGAGAGGCTGCGGCGGGAGTTGGGCTGGCCGGAGGGTGACCGTTGGCATTTCGGGCCGTATGTGAACATCGTGCCGTCTGGCGGGGATCTGCGGTTCGGGGTACATCGGGGCGTTGCTCGTGATGTGTCGAATCGGCGTGTCGAGGATTTCGGTGTGCTGGTGGACGGCTCGCCGGGCGACGAGGGTGTGCAGATTATTTTTGAGGCCAATTCCGCGTTGTACGACCGGACGTGGATTCGGGCTGCTCATCAGTCCTTTTTGAGTTTCCTGGAGCGGGTGGCAGCAGATCCGTCAGTGCCTGTGGGCCGGATCGGTGTGCTGGAGGCGGCTGAGCGTTCGCGGGTGGTCGAGCAGTGGAACGACACCACCCAGCCGGTGCCGGCGGGAACCGTTGTTGACCTCATTGCTGCGCGGGCTGAGGCAGCTCCGGGTGTGGCTGCGGTGCGGTGTGGCTCGGTGGTTGTGTCGTATGGGGAGTTGGAGGGGCGGGCGAATCGTCTGGCGCGGTATTTGACTGGTTTGGGTGTGGGTCGGGAGAGTCGGGTGGGTCTGTGTCTGCCGCGTGGGGTGGACATGGTTGTGGCGCTGTTGGCGGTGTGGAAGGCCGGTGGCGCGTATGTGCCGTTGGATCCGGAGTATCCGGTGGACCGGTTGGCGTTCATGGTTGCGGACAGTGGTGCGTCGGTGGTGTTGGGCACCGGCGGAGCACTGTCCGAGGTGCTGGTCGGGGCGGCGCGGGTGGTGCTGTTGGACGAGGCTGCGGAGAGCGTCGCGTCTGAGTCCGCCGAGCCGCTGGGCGTAGCGGTGGGTCCAGGCCAACTCGCGTACGTGATTTATACGTCGGGGTCGACGGGTCGGCCGAAGGGTGTGGCGGTCGCCCATGGTGGGGTGGCGAATCTGGCGGAGGCGATGCGGCCGGTTCTCGGCGTCACCGAGGGCACGGTGGCGTTGCAGTTCGCGTCGTTCAGCTTTGATGCCGCGGTCCTTGATGTTGCGGTGACGTTGGGCGCGGGCGGGACGCTGGCGATTGCTTCGAGTGAGGAGCGTAGTGAGCCGGGGGCGTTGGCGGAGATGATCCGCTTGGCGGGTGTGAGCGTGGCGAGTGTGGTGCCCTCGCTGCTGGGTGTGCTGGATCCGGTTTCTGTTCCCGGTGTGGAGAACTGGGTGTTGGGTGCGGAGCGTCTGAGTGCTGGTCTGGCTGCTCGGTGGAGGGCTGGGGCGCGGGTGTGGAACACCTATGGGCCCACCGAGGCCACGGTGATCGCCACAGCGACGCTGCTGGATGAGGGCATTACGTCGGGGGATGCGCTGCCGGCGATCGGCCGCCCGATCGGCAATGCCCAGGTGTTTGTCCTGGACGGTTTCCTGAAGCCGGTTCCGGTCGGGGCGGTCGGTGAGTTGTACGTGGCGGGTCCTGGTCTGGCCCGCGGCTACGTAGGGCGCGCGGATCTGACCGCCGAACGCTTCGTGGCCTGCCCGTTCGTACCCGGTGGGCGGATGTACCGCTCGGGTGACCTGGCTCGGTGGACGGCTGAGGGGCTGTTGGAGTTCGCGGGTCGTGCGGATGAGCAGGTGAAGATCCGCGGGTTCCGCGTCGAGCCCGGCGAGGTGGAGTCGGTCCTCGCTTCGCACCCGGACGTCGGCCAGGCCGCAGTCGTGGTCCGTGAGGACCGGCCCGGCGAGAAGCGCCTGATCGGCTACGTCGTACCTGGCGGGCAGGCGGTGGACCGGCAGCTGCTGCGTGAGTACGTGGCCGGGACGCTTCCGGAGTACATGGTTCCGTCGGTGGTCATGGTGCTGGATGCGCTGCCGCTCACGGTGAACGGCAAGCTCGACCGGAGCGCCTTGCCCGCCCCCGAGTTGGAGAAGCGTTCTGCGGGCCGTGCTCCTGAGACACCTGCCGAGGCCCTGCTGTGCGGGTTGTTCGGTGAGGTGTTGGGTCTGGAGTGGGTTGGTGCTGAGGCGTCGTTCTTCGAGCTGGGCGGCGACTCGATTCTTTCCATGCTGCTGGTGTCGAGCGCCCGCCGGGCAGGACTGGCGATCACTACGCGTGAGGTCTTCGAGCACCGGACACCGGCAGGCCTGGCTTCTGTAGCCGTCGCCCTCACGGAAGGTCTTCTCACCGAGGGGGCTGCTCTTGTCGAGGAAGTTGCTCCCACGGGTGAGGTGCTGCTGACCCCGGTGATGCATGAGCTAGTGGGGCGGGTTGCTCCGGAAGGCCTGTCCGAGGTGTTCCAGTCGGCGGTGGTGGTTGCTCCGGCTGGTATGGACTTGGCGATCTTGGTGGGTGCGGTGCAGGTGGTGGTGGATCAGCACGATGTGCTGCGGGCGCGGTTGGAGGGTGGTCTGGGGCCGCGGTTGGTGGTGCCCGAGGTGGGGTCGGTTTCCGTCGGGGCGTGGGTGCGTCGGGTGGATGCGGTCGGCAGGGATGTGCGGCTGCTGGTTGATGAGCAGGTGCGGTTGGCGGTGGGGAGGTTGGATCCGCGGGCCGGTGTAATGCTGCAAGTGGTGTGGATCGATGCGGGGCCGGGAGTTCCGGGGCGGCTGTTGACGGTAATCAGCCACCTGGTGGTGGACGGGGTCTCCTGGCGGGTGCTGCTGCCGGACTTGCAGGCCGCGTGTGAGGCGCTGGCCGCAGGGCGACAGCCCGTGCTCGACCTGGTTTCGACGTCGTTCCGGCATTGGGCGGGTGAGGTGTCGGTGCAGGCCGGCGGTGGGGAGCGGCTGGCGGAGCTGCCGCGGTGGGCTGCCGTGCTGCGGGGTTCTGATCCGTTGCTGACTACGTTG
>NZ_JAYMZR010000089.1:0-30299 GCF_035828615.1 Streptomyces sp. H27-D2
GATGTCCTTCATTCGCACCTTGCGCGTCGTCCGCCGGCAGACCACCAGCCAGGCGGGCTTTTCCCCCCTCCCGGCTCACCCGGGCGCTGACGCGGACCCTGCGTGAGATCACCGAACGTCTCCTGGAACCACGACGGCCACGCTCCAACCCGCGAGTGATCAAACGCAAAATGTCCAACTGGGCACTCAAACGCACCGAACACAACAACTCGCCTCGCCCGGACACCCCCGTCGTCACGCTCGCCAAGCCCACCAAAACAGCCCCAACCCCACGGACGAAGCCCTAAAACACCGGTATTGCATCTAGTGCGTGGACGACGGAAGTCCTCGGGCCCCGGCAGTCTTTGTGCCCTCGAAGTCAACGCCGCTGTGCTTCGCGCCGCGAAGGTCTGCTCTGCGGAGGTCAGTGCCATCGAATTCCACCCCGATGAGGTTCGCGCCGCGAAGATCCGCGCCGCGAAGGTCCGCGTCGCTGAAGGCAGCCAGGCGAAGATCCGCGGATCGGAATGATGCGCTGCGGAGGTCCGAGTCGCGAAACACGGCGTAGCGAAGGTCTGCTCTGCTGAGGTCCGCTTCGGCCATGATCGCGCTGGGGAAGCTCACGATGACGTCGGCGGCTGCGTACACAGATGTGTTCTCCCGCGACATCTGCTTCAGACCACGTAGGTCAACGCCCCTCAGATCGACCACAGCCTGCCCGTCGCGCTCGGGACTGCGGTTTGCCAGAACGGTCATCGCTGCCTGGATATCGGTAGGCGGCACGGTTTCTGACTGCTCGGTGTCATGAACCGGAATGGACGCACGCTCCCGTACGAACGCGGACAGCACCGAGACGACAGCGGGATGGTCGCGGGAGGAGTCCTGCATGATGCGCTGCAAGGCATAGATGCCGCCGAGGCGCAAGTCCAAAGTCTTCGACCCCAAATTCCCGATTGCGGCGTTGAAACGGTTGGTGATCTGCCCTTGCGCGGCGATCCGTAGCTCATCCCTGGCCTGCCCCACCGATACCCAGGTGAAGAGCAGCGCAGCCACCGCAGCCAGGCCAGGCAAGGTTGATGCCATCAATCCGGCCCACTGCATCCGGCTGCCGCCCGGGTCGCCCCTCGGCTTGAATCGGCGACTCCGTCGTCGCCGACGTTGGTCCGCGGTACGCCGATGTGCCGTCTGGTGGAGTCTTTCGATGTCTCGTTTGCCGGTCACTTGCCCCATGGGACCCCACAGGGGCTTGAGCATTTAAGGCGCCACACTGTCGAAGCACCCGAACGCGCCTTTCTGGCAGACGTCGTCTAGCTCGAGTTTCCTAGATAAGTTGATCTTGGAAGTGGGTGGGAACGCTGCAGATGGGTGTTGACCTGCACGAACGAGGTACATCGAGTGGCTTCTGACGCCTCGAAAGGTGTATGACCTAAAGTTGTGGCGAGCCTGTACGCGAAGAAGGTCAACGGAGGTACGTACTACTACCTCCGTGAGATGGCGCGCGTGGACGGCAAGCCCAAGCGCGTGTCGGAACGGTACCTGGGTACGGCCGAGGAGATCGCGGCGGCGATGGCGGCCAAGGCGGCCAAGGATGCGGCGTCGATGCCGCAGCACAGCCGCCATCTCGCGTTCGGGGATGTGGCCGCAGCGTGGGGAGTCCTGGAACGGCTGGGCGTGGTGGACACCGTGGACACCATGATCGGTGCTCGTCGTTCGGACGCCGCGGCGAGCACGGGCACCTACCTTGCGCTGGCCGCGCTGAACCGGGTGGCGGCCCCTTGCTCGAAGGCCGCGTTCGCCGACTGGTGGGCGACTACCGCGGCCGACCGGATCACGCGGGTCCCCGCCGCCGCGCTGGACCATCGCCGGTTCTGGGACGCGATGCGGAACGTGCCGCTGTCGGCGCTGGCCGAGATCGAGCGGCGGATCACCTTGCGCATGATCGAGGAGTTCAGCCTGGACGTGTCGGCGCTCGCGCTGGACATGACCAACTTCGCCACCTACATCGACACGGCGAACGGCAAGGCCCCCATCGCCCAGCGCGGCAAGGCCAAGCAGAAGCGCGCCGACCTGCGATTGGTCGGCCTTGGCCTGGTCGTCACCCGCGACGGCGGCGTTCCCCTGCTCTCCCACGCCTACCCAGGAAACCGGCCCGACGTCACCCAGTTCACCACGATGATCGACGAACTGTGCGTCCGGCATGCGGCATTGGCCTCCGGCGACGCGACACCGGGCGAGATCACTGTGGTGTTCGACGCGGGGCAGAACTCCGTCGCCAACTTCACTCACCTCGACCGGTCCGGGCTGCATTTCGTCGGCTCGATCCCGCCCTCGCACTGCGCCGACCTGCTCAAGCGACCCGCCCGCGCCCGCACCCTGGTGGACGAGCCGCGCTTCGGGGGCCTGACCGCGCTGCAGACCCGGCGCACCGTCTACGGCCGGGACCGCCGTGTCGTGCTCACCCACTCGCCGACCCTGCACACCGCCCAGAGCCGCGGCTTCGACCAGACCCTCGCCAAGGCGGGCGCCCGGCTCGGCGACCTCGCCGCCGCCCTGGCCCGCGGCAAGACCCGGCGGGCCCCGGAGAAAGTCCAGGCGGAGATCTCCGCGATCACCAAGGACCCCTGGGTCGCCCGCGTCACCACCACCGAGCTGACCGGCGGCACTCCCAAGGACCTCCGCCTGACCTGGCACATCGACGCCAAAGCCCGCCGGGCCCTGGAGAACGAGATCTTCGGCAAGCGCGTGCTGGTCACCGACCACAACGACTGGACGATCGCCGACATCGTGGCCGGCTACCGCTCCCAATCGGACGCGGAGTTCTCCTTCCGGCAGCTCAAGGACCCCCACATCGTCTCCTTCGGGCCTATGCACCACTGGACCGACCACAACATCCGCATCCACGTCTTCACCTGCGTACTCGCCCTGACCGTCGCCCACTTGATGCGACGACAGGCAGCCCGCGCGGACGAGCCCATGTCGGTGCGCGAACTCCTCGGACACCTCGCCGGCATCCAGGAAACCGTCCTGATCTACCCCTCCACCGGCGGCCGCCCCAAAGCACGCCGGATGCTCACCGACCTCACCACAGTCCAAGCCCACCTCGCCGCCATCTTCGACCTGGACCCCTCCGCGCCGCGCACTTAGGTCATACAGTTGCGGACCCCACAAAGCCACACTGACCTGCAGCGACGCACCTCAAGATCAACTTATCTAGGAAACTCGGGCTAGTGCAGGCCGTCGATGCAGTAGCCGGAGCTGCGGTAGCAGGTCTGTCCTTTGAGGTATTTCTGGTTTTCGTCGGTCATGTAGACCCAGATGTTGTCGGACCCACCGACGACGTTCGCGTCAAGGGGAAAGTGCACCGGCCCGGATCTGTTGCACCAGGTGCTGGTGCTCTGGAAGTCCAGTGAGGTGCTGCCTGCAAACGCCCGCGCGTAGACCCGCCGACACCCGGTGGCCTTGAACGATCCGTTGACGTCGACCGTCCGGTTGGACCAGGCGGCCGTGCCTTTGTAGTAGCTCGCCCCATACTCAATCGAGAAGGTGCTGGTGGCGGCGACGGTGGCGGTCGCGGGTGTCGCCGCGAAGACCATCCCGGCAACCGACGCGGCTGCGATCACGGCCGCGCCGACCTTCCTCGTGCGGCTCTTCGCCTTCGATGTGTCCTTCAATCTCACCATGACAACCACTCCCAGGTTCTTCGGATCGGGCAGTGAACGTTGCTGCCGTTGTTCGGCAACACGACTCAACCACACGTGGACCTCGCGCCGGAAAGCATTCGAGCCAGTTCAAATCCATCGCGACGACTGCTACCGTCGGGGCGGTGCTCACTCTGCGTTTAGACGCCGACACAGTGTCCAGGACGCGGTTGGCCCCTTCCCCTGCGTCGGAGTCCATGGCGTGGCTGAAACTCACCGCCGCATCGGGACGGCACCCGGTGTTCGGAGATCCCGGACCACTCGCCCGCGCGTCACTTGCCCATCCGGACGTTGCCCTGCTCGCGGACCTGTTGCCGCAAAACGGCGACACCTACACACCTGACCTGCTCACCCCTCAGCCAGGGGCGGACGCGCAGCGTCGTGACCTGCTCGACGAGCAGATCGCACAGATCGAGGCCGCAGCGCAGGACGACCTCGAAACCCAGGTCTTCACCTACACCCGGACCCACTGGAACAGGCCGCTGCTGGCCACGACCCGCCGGATCGCGGAGTCGGGGCGGATGCAGCGACATCTCGCCAACGGTCTCGCCCGGTTCTGGCGGGATGCCCTTTCCGAGGGCTGGCCCGAACTGCGCTCGATCATCGATCAGGACATCGCCCACCGCGCGACGGCCATCGCCACCCATGGCGTCGGCCGGGCACTCGGAGCACTTCACCCCGACATGGATTGGGCAGGCGACGCGATCACCCTCGCCAAGTCGTGGGATGGCGAAATCGATGTCACCGGCCGGGACCTGGTCCTCGCCCCCAGCGTGCTCAACTGGCCCGACGTCATCATCCAGGTCGACACCCCCGGGCAGTTCGTCCTCTACTACCCCGCCCAGCGGATCGGAGCCGGCAGGGATCGCAGGTCCGGAAGGATCGCGCAAGTGGTCGGCAACGCCCGAGCGGCCTTGCTGGCGGACCTCGAAACCGCCCGGTCCACCACGGAACTCGCCGCCCGGATCGGATGCACCCCGGGCACCGTCTCCTACCACCTCAGCGCACTGCACCGCGCACGCCTCGTCACCAAGGTCAGAGACGGGCGCTACGTGTTGTACCAGCGGACCGCACATGCGGCAGGTCTGCTGGAAGAAGCCCGCGGCTAACATCCGCACCTGGTCGGGCTGGGCCTACGTCGCATGCGTCCTGGACGTGTACTCCCGGATGATCGTCGGATGGCAGCTCGCCACACACATGCGCACCGATCTCCCGCTCGATGCCCTGGAGATGGCCATCCACTCCATTGCCTGGGCCTCTGTGGGGTCGGTCATCCGGAAGGTGGCGCTGATCGAGCGCATGCCGCCGTTGTGGTGGGCGATGCCGGTCAGGTACTCCCAGACGTGCACGCGCGGCTCTTCGCGTCGCTGCTGCCGGCGGTGGGTCGGCTCCGGCGGAATCTGCTGCCGGACCCAGGCGCGGTCCTGCTCGCCCTGCCCATGGCAGGCGCGCAGCAGGACGTCATTCCATTCGCCCAGGCCGGGATGGGGCACGAACTCGAGGACCGCGTCGCGGAACCAGCCGCGGAGTTTCGGGTCGTCGTCCTCAATGCGGTCCTGGCCACCGCCGTCCACGAGCTGGCCGACGATGCGGCCGAGTTGCGCTACCGGCTCCAGGTCGCCGGCCCACGCGTAGTTGACGGCCTCGAACACCCTCCAGGTCTGCTCGGTCCACTCGCCTTCGTTCGGCCTGGCGCAGATGCCCCAACCCGCACCGAGCCGTACGGCCTGCATGAACTTCATGCCGTTGTTGCTGACGAACTTCTTCCCCGTGGTTCCAGTCAGCCGGTGCCGGACGTGCGGGGTGCGGGAGCGATGGAACCCGAGTTCCGGTGACCAGCACCACGGGTCACGCCTGTAAAGGATGGGGAACTCGGGGTCGGCCAGAAACTCGCGATGCCAGCTGTCACCGTCGTCGTAACCCTTGTACGGCTGGCAGTGGTGGCTCTCTTCAGGGGCGCGGCGGCCCGGTGCTTGCAGCGCAGTGGTCATACCCGTTCAACGAGCACCGGCCGAGTGGGCCACACGGCCGGACGAGGGACGGGAGCCGGAGACGTGGCGCTGCACCGCGCACCCGGGGGTCCGTGACCGCACCCGGATGCGCGGCAGTTCAGACGGCCGAATGGTGGGCGCGGCCTCCAGGCGGTCCAGGCGTTCGTAGAGGGCGCGGACGAGTCGGGCGCGGTTCTGGACACAGCTCACGGTGCCCTCCAGCGTCGTGGACAGCCTGCCTTCCGCCTCGCGCAGGACGACGTCGGCGAGCGCCCGGCGCCCGCTGCTCTTCGGCAGCTGGCTCGCGCGGCGCCGGACGTCGGCGGCGACCGCGCGGGCGTGGCCGGTGAGCTGGAGGGCGATCTGCTCGTAGTCGCGGGTCGTGAGCGTGTACTCGCCGGTCCACGCGAGGACGGCCTTGACGAGGCTCTCGTACGGTTCACGGTCGAGCGGGAGCTCCGCCTCGATCAGCTGGCCCAGCACCACCGCTGCCGTCTCCTGCGGATCGTCGGAGGCCGGTCCTGGCCCGTCCGGGATGACGCGGGCGCGGTCGGACAACAGCAGTTCCTTGACGGCCAGCCGCAGCAGGCGTCCCCGGCCGTCCCTGAGGACCACTTCGCCGCCCGCCTGCGTGGCAGCGAGCTCCACCACCTCGACGACCTCGCCGTCATAGGAGAAGCGGGTCCCCACTCCCACGCGCATCGCGGCCCACTGAGCGGAACGCTCAGGTCGGTCAGCCACCGCTGTTTCCAGAGCAGGTGCAGGACCGCGGCCCGCACCAGCACAGCCGGCCGATCGGACAGGCAGGCGAACGCCGCCTCCAGCGTGTGCCCGCTCGCAACCCGGTCGCGTACTTCGTCGAGGATGGCCGGATCGAAGAGTCGATCCGGTGGCGGCTCCTCGTCCACCGCCTGGTCGCATTCCTCCTCGGGCAGGTCCCACTCGAACAGCCAGTCACGGCGGTAGCCCGCGAGGAACCGGAGGTTGGCCAGTTCGGCTTCTGGAGGTTCGCTCCACACCTCGTAGTGCCAGCCGCGGGACTCGACCGCCTCCCGGGTCCAGGCGAAGGTGAACGCGTGCTCCGCCCTGGCCACCCGGTGCCGCGGCTTGACGTCCACCACCAGCGGGCCCTTGCCGGTGGCCAGCAGGTAATCCGGGATGTGCCGACGCAGCGCACCGTCCACTTCGGTCCGCAGCAAGAAGGGCTGGGCCACGATTCCCGTTACATCCCGGTCGAAGTCGGCGTAGAGCAGCCGCGCAAGCTCCAGCCGCGACTCGTAGATGACGTGATCCGCCTGCGTACTCGACCAGTACGAGCCCGAGTAGTGCTTCTGCCCCGTGTACCAGCGGAACGTCCGCCACGGCTCGGCCGCGTACAGCATCTCCGACGGCACCGACTTCCAGACGTGGCCCTCGGACACCTCATCCTCGGCAAGTCGAACACACACCTCTGTATCCACCATCCGCCTCCAGCGCCCGTGTAACTGACCTTGATCGCAGGACAGTTACACAGGCACTGGAGTACGAACAGTCAAACACACTTTCGGTCACCCGAAAGGGTGATCATTCCCCCCGAGGACCCCGGAGCCGTGTATTTCAGGGTCCAAAACCAGGCTGCAACTTCAGCCGCTGGCGAGGGTACGGCCCAGGAGGGGCAGCAGGCGGTCCCAGTGGCGCTGCAGCGCGGCGGGGTCGAAGGCGTCGGTGTCGGACATGGTGAAGCCGTGGACGGTGCCGGGGTAGATCTCGGAGGTGTAGCCGACCCCCGCGGCGTCCAGGGCCTGGTCGAGCTCACCGAGGGCCTCGGGCGTCAGGTCGCCTTCGGCGTGGCCGAGGTGGACCTGGGCGGTCAGCTTGGCGAGGCTGTCGGGCCCATCGGCGCCCACGGGGGCGTGGAATGCGGCGACGGCGGCCACCTGGTCGGGGTGGGCTGTGGCGGTGCGCATCGCCAGGAGGCCGCCTATGCAGTAGCCGGTCACCCCGACCGGTCCGGCACCGACCTCGGGCTGGGTGGTGAGGAACCTGAGGTAGGCGTCGGCGTCGCTCAGGGCACGTTCGGCGGTGTGCGCCTCGATCAAGGGCATCAGCTGGGCGAAGACCGCGGGCCGGACTTCTTCTCCGATGTGCTCGGGAAGTTCGATCACGGGTGCCGGGCCGTGCCGGTAGAAGTAGTTGGGGACGAGCACGTAGTAGCCGTGTCCGGCCAGTTCGCGGGCCATCTCCCGCAGCACGGGCCGGATGCCGAAGCCGTCCGCGTACATCAGCACCCCTGGGTGCCGCTTACCACCGTCGGGGAAGGCGGCGAAGGCGTCGACCTGACCGTCCGCGGTGGGAATGTGCAGCATCTTGGTGGTCATGAGTTCTCCTGTCGTGGTTGACGTGTCGAGCTGTGATCAACACGACAGGAGGCGGAGCCCGCGCAGCAGCGCCAGATCCTCGATCCAACAGCGGGCCAGCACCGGCCCGTACGGCGCTCAGGGGAGCGCCGGGTCACCAATCCGTGTGTGGCGCAATGCCGTCCCGGTAGTCATCGCCGCACAACGTAGCCCACCGGACAGGATCGATGCCAGCGCTTCCCAGCCCACAGTGCTGTTCGCGAGAATGATCTCGGCCAGCACCTCGGACCCCGTACCCGGCCGACGCGCTGCCCGTGACGGACATAGCGATCTTGCGGCTGCACGGTTCTGACCGCACTTCGAAACACTCCCTCATTCCGAGCTGGGAATCTCAGCACTGCGTCATAAGTGCTATTCAGAGGACATCAGTTGCGAGAACATGACGCGGATTCTGAGTACCTACACGTCGCCGCCCTTGATGTGGCGGGCCGGGTTGCAGCTTTTCTCCATCAGGTCGACCGCCCAGGCCATCTCCTGGACGCCCTCCAGTTTCGCCAGGCCCGGGGTGGTCCCGAGGCGGAATCCGCCGGGCTGCGGCTTGCCGGACGCGGCGTACGGCAGGAAGGCGAGCGGGCTCTCCCCCGGCGAGGGGTAGACGACGCAGTCGGACAGCACGGCGAGCGGGTACAGGCCCGTCATCTTCGCCATGTTGTTGAGCTTGCGGTGCATGTTGACCCGCGCCTTGCTGATCACGGCCGCGCGGATGTCCGGGCGCCAGGTGGGGCGTTGCATGGCCGGCCACGGGTCGCCGTCCTGGTAGCCCTTGCCCTGCGGGTTCTCGAACAGCTTGCCGATGCCGCCCTTCACGGTGCCCTTGATCGCGGCCAGCACGGCGGTCAGCGCCGGGTCGACCTGCTTGTGCCGCTCCATCGCCGCCAGGAACTCCGTGTCGGACAGGTCGGGGGTGACGCCGAGGTCGGCGAGGGTGTCGACGTAGGCGGTCTTGAGCCGGTCGTGCCACGGGTCCAGGTAGGCGCCGGTCTCGCGGCGCAGGTACGCCTCCAGGGGCTGGACGTTGTGGCCGAGTTCCTGGGCGTAGGCGACGGTGTGCGTCTGGTACCAGGCCGGGCCGGTCGGGCGCTCGCCGGTCGGCGTGAACGGCGACGGCAGGCGCGGGTCCAGCTCGATGGGGGACAGATCCACCAGCCAGGAGCCGGGGACCTTGGGGTTGAACGGCGGGTTCACGAAGTGCACCGGCTCGGACAGGCCGACCGTGAGCCGGGCGGCGGCCGCGAGGAAGGCGGTGTTCAGGTCCAGGCCCACCGCGTAGGGGAACATGCACTCCTCATCGGTGAGCAGGTCCACCGGCCGCACCCACTGGTACGCCTCTTCGTGCAGGAAGCCGCCCTTCCAGCCGGAGTGGAAGACGGCGGGGTGTTCGGGCTGGCCCTCCGGGGGCGCCGGGTCCATCGGCTGCGTGCCGAGGCTGCCGGGGTTGTGGCCGGAGACCCAGTTGCCGGTCTCCTCATCGCGCACCGGGCGCGTGGGCGGGCGCAGCTCCGTCATCAGCGTCAGCCCGGTGACCGCGGTGCCGCCGCGTGGGGTGATGACCCGCTGGGCGTAGATGCCCAGGACCTGGGCGATGTCGGCCGGCTCCATGTCTGCCACGCCGGGCCAGGACCGGGAGTCGAGCGCGTCCCAGGGCAGGATCGCGAGTTGCACGCACTGTAGCTGGGAGCCCTGTGCCTTGCGGTAGATGCGGGCCCACGGGCCGAACCCGCGCTGGGTGAGCTGCCACTTCGCCTTGATGACCTGCTGGACGACCGGGTGGTCCTCCTCCAGGCGCAGGCCCCGGCGGTCCTCCAGGCGCTTCGGCAGCCCGAACTTCACGGCGGCCGCGGCGGTGAGGACGATCAGCGGGTCGGAGTCCTTGCCGTTGCGGTGCAGCTTGGCGGCACCGAGCCCGGACTCCTTGAGGGTCCACTCCACCAGCTCCACGATCGTGGTCACCGGGCAGTCGAGCACGATGCCGTCGACGCCGTACGCGGAGCCGTCGCCGTCCAGCACCGCGAGCGGACCGTGCGGGAAACGCGGGTCCAGCGCGGGCTTGGCGGCCTTCTTCGCGGCCGGGCGGCGCGACGACGTCGCCGGGCGGGCGGGGCGCTCCTGCGCGACGGGGGCGGATGCCTCCACCGGTGCGACGGTCTCCGCCTCGGGCGCCTCGGGCGCCTCGGGCGCGGCCGGGCCGGTGAACGTCTTTGGCACCGGCCGCGGCACGGCACCCGGAATGAGCGCGGCCCCAGCGGCGGCGGCCTGCGCGGGGTACTTCGCCGCCCAGCCGTTCAGCAGCCGCTGGTACGCCACCAGGCGCGGCGACTTCGGCTCGCTCCGGCCGTTCTCGTAGTTCTTCACCGACTGCGTCGTGGTCTTCAGCGCGGTCGCGAGGCGGGCCTGGGTGACGCCGGCGGCCTCACGCAGCCGGGCACGCTCCGCCGGGGGCGGGAGCTGCGGCTCCTCCTCCAGCAATGCGTCGATGTTCGCGAACAGCTCTTCCTCGGATGCCATTGGATCTCCCTTCGTGCCTCAACCCTAACACTGTTTATCCCAACGTTTAACCCATTTTTTAACCCGATCGGATTCAATTTCGGGCGGAGTGTGGCCTGTCCCGTCTCAGTTGATCTGGTCCGGGGCCAGGGCCGTGACCTGCGACGACCAGATCATCTGAGACACGAGGCTGCGGGAAATCTCAGATGATCTGGCCCCTGAGTCACGAATGCTGGTTGCTGTCTCAGTTGATCTGGTCCGGTGCTGTCGTTTCGGCCGGCGGAAGTCCGGTCAGCAGTTCGACCAGGTGCCGCTGTCCCCGGCTCCGGAAGGTGGTCCAGCAGCGCGGCCGAGTCCGAGGACATCCCCCGAGTGAGTGACGACCCGTCTCAAACAATCTGTTCGGCACAGATCACGGCACCCACCCGTCCTCCGAGTACGCCCGATCAGCGAAATGGTCAAGTTCCTGCCGGATACCCGAAGATCCCTGGATGGACTTGGATGACATGCTGGTGGGTCACTGGAGCAGCCTCCCGTTCTCCTACGGAGTGATGGAAGCCTCTGAGCTGGGGCTTCTCACCGATGGACGAGGCTGGAGCGCGTGGTTCAACTTCGGTGCGCTGTGCGTCACCCGCTTGCGATGGCAGTGTCCGGAGCCGGGGCTGCTGGAACTGCATGCGGAGTGGACAGTCGAAGGAGAACCGGGCCAGCAGGTCGGCCCCCTGTCGTTCTCCTCCACGGAACCGCCCGAAGCAGTAGCCGAAGTGACGCGTCATCACTACGTCATCGGTCCGGCCGTTCCGATGCCGGGCGCTGAGCCTCTCATGACGATCACATTCAAGGAGCCGGTGGAGTTTTGCAGCACTTACGCCCGAGGTTCCCGAGAGATCAGGTCCGAGCAGGATCCGACCCATCGAGTGCTCCCCTACCCAGAGGATAGAAGCTTGGGGCACAGCAACGATCTTCGCCCTCCGCCCGGCTTCCGTTCCGCCGAGCTCGACATGGACCACTTCACCTGAGACGAACAGGGAATCGGACCAGATCATCTGAGACGGGGACCAGATCGACGGAGACGGGACAGCCCCTGTGTCTGTAAGCACTTCCCCACGGGGGCCAGACCCTTGCTGGTGTTCTGCCAGGCCGGTGTCGCGAGGAGTTCGTCCGCGAGTACCGGCAGCTGCGCCTCGTGGCCCGCGTAGGCATCTGCCGCAGCGCCGTCGACAGCTTGTGAGGCCGTCTTGACGATCTCGTCGCCCTCGAAGTTGGGACGCTCTCCCGGGTGTTGGACGGTCTCGGGGGCTTCGCGGTGGGCGACGGCGAGCCGTTCCTTCGGGGCCCGGGCAGCGCGAAAGGCGGGCGACGCCTGGAGGACAGCGGCCAGCCTGGCTACCTCGGCGGGTGCCAGGCGCTGGTCTTTGGCTTCTTCGTCGACGAGCTGCTGCAAAGTGGCGGCCAGCTTCTCAAGGTGGCTGACCATGAGGACGTTCCAGGCGGCCTTAGCGTTCCAGTGGTGCATCACGCCACCGGCCATGAAGCACAGTTCGACGGCGTCGGGCCGCTGATGGTGGGGGCGTGCTGCGGCGAACTCCTTCCTCAGACTCGCTTGGTTGGTGCGGTCTGTTGCTCGGGGGCTGTGGCGGTCGGCTCAACACAAAGCTTTACACGGACCGGGTCTGCCACTTCGCTCACAACCCCGACCCTGCCGGGGTTCCGCATGCTTGTGGGCGCCGGGCGCGGGATGTCGCCAGCGCCGATCACCTCTATGTGAAGTCCGCGGCCGCGGCCTGGCTGCAGAGCCGGGGCCAGCGCGCGCGATTCGACTACGCCCGGCCGGGCAGCGTGCCGGTCGGCTCCGTCGTCGACATCGTGTGGGAGCACGGCGGCGGTGCGCTGCGCGTGCACCTGGACAGCGTCGTGCCGCCGGTGTGGGACGGGGATGCGGAGCCTGTGCTGGGCATGTCGGTGCCGGTGGACCGGGACACGCTGGTGCGCCGCTGGTATGGGCACCGTGTCCGTCTCGACACCGAGGGCACGGTCCGCCGGGTGCGGATCGGCACCGAGGCGTTCGCCCGGGACACCGAATGGTTCGCGCTCGAAGACTGCGAGATGACGCCGCGCGGTCTGCGGACTCCGGCTGTCGAGCGCATCGTCCGCGCGCGCAGCAAGCCGCCGCCCCGGCGCACGGTCACGGGGCGGCAGGTCCCGCACGGTGAGCCGACTGTGCCCGTTCCCTCCGAGGAGCGGGATCTGGTCCGCCTGTTGGCGGGTGCGCTGCGGGCGGGGTCGGTGACCGCTGTGGCGGCGTTATGCCGTGAGATCGCGGACGCCGGCCCGGCCAGGTCGGCTGCGGGCGGGGAGCTGACTGCCGTGCTGGAGGAGGCCCGCCTTTGGCTGGACCAGCAGTCCGAGCTGCAGGGGAAGCTCTTCGGCAGCCTGCAGGCGGCGGTCAGCAGCCGCAGTGCGAGCAAGGTGGGCACGCTGCTGGCGCGAGCCGACGCGAGCGCCGGTCACGACCGGAGCAAGGAGGAGGATGCCATCGCGCATGCGGCGGTCGCCTTTCTCGAGGATCTGAAACGGTCGGCCCGGTGGGAGAAGCGCGATGCAGCGCCGCCGGTGCGAGGGCCCAAGCGCTTGCCCCGACGGCAGCCGAGCCAGAAGAAGAGCCCTCAAATGGTGGCTCACCGTAGGATGCGGGACATCCTGAGCGACCTGCGGCGTCTGTCGGACCGTTTGTCAGCACGCGAGCGGAGCCAACTGCTCAGCTCGCTGTCGAAGGCGACTGCGGCGGCGGGCGATGAGGTAACACCGCACCAGCGGCACGAGGTCGCTGACTGGATGGCACGCGAGGGGAGCCGCTCCCGGCCCGCCGCCGCGAAGACCAAGCAGCCTTCCCTCCCGGAGAGCCGGCACCCTGCCAAGCAGCGCCATCCCGACCGGGGCCGCGTTGGTGACGCGCCGCGTCCGGCCGCCGCAGGGCGGGGCGGCAACAAGGGCCAGAGGAAGCCGGCGGGCACACCTCGGCTTCCCGCCGGCTCCGTGGCCGAGGTCGGCGCCGCTGTCCGGGGTGCGTTGAAGAAGGCCGCGCGTGAACGGTCCACGACATCCTGGGCCCGGCTTCGCCGTCAGCTGGGAGGCGCTCTGCCTCCTCTGCATCCCGACGATGAGCTGGAGGTGCTGGTGTGGGTGGATCAGCAGACGCCGACGGACGAGCCGGCGTTGTCCTCACTGATCGCGGTGAACGACACCAGCAGTCCCGTACGGCTGTACCGGCGGCTGGCGTCCCGCTGAGGGCAGGATCTTGCTCCCGGTGCGGAAGCGGACCAGGCGCAGTGGCAGTCCGAGACGCTCCAGCTGCACCAGCTCTGGCGCCACCGATGACGCCGTCTCCCTCCAGGGGACTCAGCTCTCGGCCAGAACCTCCAGCGCCTAGCAATTGCTAGGATGGGGTGTATGGCGACTGACCAGAAGCAACTCAACGTCCGTGTCGGCGAGGATGTCCTCGGGCGGATCAAGGACCGCGCCGCGCATCAGGGCATGTCCGTGCAGGCGTATGTGTCCGGTCTCGTCGAGCAGGATGTCGATCCGGCGCGGGACGCCTTCGTCGCCGGGCTGTCCGACGACATGGCGGAACTGCTCGGAGAGTTCGAGACCGCTTTCGAGGCGGGCCAGCGCTGATGTTCCTGCGCGTCGACGCCCGCTGGATCGAGGAGTCCCTCCAGCGGTTCGAGGAGCAGTCCGGCCGGGAGATCGGCATCGACGACTGGGGGGCTCTGCACGCAGCCGTGTACCGGCACGCCTTTGAATTGCATGCGGGCGAGCCCTTCTACGTCGAGGCCCCGGTCCGTGCCGCCGTCCTGCTGCAGATGTTCGTCACCACCCGGCCGCTCACCGACTACAACGGCCTGGTCGGCAGCGCCCTCGCCACCCGGTACCTGCGCGAGTCCGGCGAGCCCCTCAAACCCCCGGCCGGCGGCATGCCACGCCTGGTCACCGGCTTCCGCGAAGGAACCCTCGCCCTGCGCGCCGGCGCGGCCGCTCTCCGCTCCTGGGCCACCCACTGAACCAGTCGGCAGACGTGCAGACGTGCAGACGACGGAGGGGACCGTCCGATGAACACGCCGCCGGTCCCCTCGCGCGAGCTTCACCTGCGAGCGCGGACTGCTCGCCGCGTTCTGTGACGCCGACCGGGGCCAGGTGGAGGGTGACCGTACCCGCACGGACTGACCTTCGGTGATCACTGCGGGTCGCCGAAACCTGACGGGATGTCAGTGCGGGCTGTCAGGATGAAGCTGTTGCGCGGACGCGCATGGACCAAGGGGGGATTTCCGGTGCCCTGGATCGGCAGCTACGGCAAGAAGAGCGGCACGCGGGTGGGTGAGCACTACCGGTCGGCACCGGGCTCGAAACGGCAGGTCACGATCGCGGGCATGGTCGTGCTGCTGGTCTGGGGGATCGGCGGCGGCCACGTCACGATCGACATCGGGAGCGGACATGCGCCCGCGCCGCACGGTGCTGTCGTCCAGCCGGTCGAGGGCAAGCGGTGAGCCGCCGGGCACCGGCACGGCGTCCCCGGCGCCGGTCCAGGAAGAAGGGCCCGGAGCCGCTGGCTATCGGTGTCGCCGCGGTCACGCGGTCGGCAGCAGTTCGTGGGTGGGGCCGTAGGCGGTGAGACGGCCGTCGTGGAGCAGGTGGACGGTGTCGGTGTAGGCGGCGACCAGGTGCAGTTCGTGGGAGACAAGCACGATCGTCATCCGCTGCTCTGCGTTCAAGCGGGTCAGGAGGTCCATCACGGACGTTGCCGTCTCGGGGTCGAGCGCCGAGGTGATCTCGTCGCACAGCAGGACGTCGGGCCCGGTGGCCAAGGCGCGGGCGATGGAGACGCGCTGGCGCTGGCCGCCGGAGAGTTCCGTCGGATAGCGGGCCTGGAAGTCGGCCGGCAGACCCACCTGTGCGAGCAGTTCCGCGATCCGGGCGCTGCGGGCGGCTGCGGTGAGGTCGGTGTGCAGGCGCAGCGGGCGTTCCAGCTGGGCCCCGACCGTGCGTGAGGGGTTCAGCGCGTCGAGCGGGTTCTGGGGCACGAGTTGGATGCGGTGCTGGTGGGCGCGGGGGCGCTTGCGCGCGTGCGGGGCCAGCAGGCCGCCGTCGAGGGTGAGGGTGGCGGAGTCGGCCCGGTGCAGTCCGGCCAGGACCCGCAGCAGGGTGGTCTTGCCTGAGCCCGAGGGGCCCACGATCGCGGTGCGGCTTCCGGGCTCCGCGGTGAAGTCGACTCCGGCCAGGGCCTGCTGGACACCGGCGCGGCTGCGGAAGGCGACATCGACGGCGCGCGCGGCGATGCCTGCGGCCGGGGCCGACTGCGGGTCGGGCCTGCGCTCGTCCTCGTTCCCGGTGTCGCGGGGCCTGCGCGCGCGGGGTATGGACGGTGCGCTCAACGACACCGTGTCGTCCGCGCAGGCGGCGACGAGTTCGGGGTCGTGGCAGGCCATCACGATGGCCAGGTCGTGGCTGGAGGCGAGGTGGCGCAGCAGGTCGGCGATCTCGTCGCGCAGCGCCGTGTCGAGCCCGGCGGTGGGTTCGTCCAGCAGCAGGATCTCCGGGGTGCGGGCCAGCGCGCGGGCGAGGGCGACACGGCGCTGCTGCCCGCCGGACACTGCGGTGGGTCGCCGGTCGGGAAGGCCGTCGTCGACGGGGAGCCGGACTTCGCGCAGGAGTTCCAGGACGGCCTTGCGGTCGAGGCGGCCGGGGGCCGTCTCGGCGACGAGGTCGCGCACCTTCATCCGGGGGTTGAGGGCGGAGCCGGGGTCCTGGCCGACGTAGGCGACGCGGGTGCGGCGCAGCAGGCGCAGTTCCTCAGCGGCCAGGGCCGTCGGGTCGTGTCCGAGGACGGTGAGCGTGCCGGCGGTGACGGTGGCGCCGTCGGGGAGGTGGCCGGTCAGGGCCCGCAGCAGGGTGGTCTTGCCGGAGCCCGAGGCGCCGGTGAGGGCAGTGATCCGGCCCGCCGCGACTGTCAGGGTGGCGGGCCGCAGCAGAACCGGCCCGCTGGGGATGCGGATTTCGAGCCCGGTGGCGGCGGCCAGCTGTGCGGGGGCACCGGTGGCCTCGCCGGTCTCGGCAGCTGCGGCCGGTTGTGCGGGGGTATTCACGAGGTGGTGACCGCCTTGCGTACGGAGCGGGGCGCGAGGGAGGTGCAGGCGAGGTTGACGCTGATGGCGAGGGCGGCGATGGCCAGGCTGGGGGCGAGGACGGCCCAGGGGTTGAGGAGGATGCCGGGGGCGTTCTCGCGGATCATCAGGGCCCAGTCCGCGGCCGGGGGCTGGGGGCCGATCTGGAGGAAGGCGGCCATGGAGATGACGTACACGGCTTCGACGAACCGCAGGCCGAACAGGGCGGCGACCGTGGAGCGCAGGTTGGGCAGGATTTCCCGCAGCGCGATGTAGCGCAGGCTCTCCCCCCGGGCGAGGGCCGCTTCCACGTATCCGGCCCCGGCCAGCGGGGCCGCGGCGGCGGCGACGATGCGTACGGCGTAGGGAGTGCCGAGGACGATGGCGGCGCCTATGACGGCCCGGCGCCCGCCGCCCGGCCAGGCCAGGGCGATCAGCATGATGCCCAGGACCGGCGGAAGCAGGATCGCGACGTCGGCAGTACGTTCCACGGCGCGGCCGAGGACGGGGTGCAGGACGGCGAAGCAGCCGACGACCACACCAGCCAGGGTCACCAGTACGGAGACGAAGGCGGCACTGCCGATCAGTATCGTGCCGCCGTGCAGAAGCCGGGACAGGACATCGCGGCCGAGCTGGTCGCCGCCGAGCGGACCGCCGCCGGCGGCGGCGTACGGGGCGAACACCGGGGCGTCGAGGGGGTGGGCGGCGAGCAGGGGCCCGGCCACCGCGAGGGCGATCAGCATCATGGCGGGGACGAGAGCGGGCCAGAGGCGGCGGGTCCTGGTCCGGGCCGGTGTGTCTGCGAGGGTGCCGGCGGTCATGGGCGGTCTCCCAGGGTGCGGGCGCGTACGAGGTCGGCGGCGAGCAGGACGAGGCTGATGGCGGCGCCGGCGCAGACGACGACTCCCGCGATGAGCGGAGTGTCGCGGGCGGCGACGGCAGCAGCCAGGACGCTTCCGATGCCGGGGTAGTTGAAGAGGGTCTCCACGACCACGGCACCGCCGAGGAGCATGCCGGTGGAGGTGGCGATGCCGGTGGCGATCGCGGGTACGGCACCGGGCAGGGCGTGGCGCAGGACGACTCGGTGGACGGGAAGCCCGTCGAGGTGGGCGGCTTCCACGTGTGGGGTGCGGGCTTGATCGGCCAGGGCCCCGCGCACGATCCGGGTGTTCCAGCCGGTCTGCGGGATGACGAGGGCCAGTACCGGCATGATCAGCATGGTCCAGTCGGCGGGTGAGCCGTCCGCGCCGGTCAGGGTGACGGCCGGCAGCCAGCCGGTCCACAGCGACAGCACCAGGAGCAGGCCGACCGCGACGACGAACTCGGGGACGGCGAACGCGGCGGTCGAGGTGTGGCCGATGACGCGGTCGGCGAGGCCGCCGGGGCGGGAGGCCGCCCAGCAGCCCAGAGCCAGGGAGGCGATCACGGTGAGGACGAAGGCAGTTGCGCCCAGCATCAGGGTATTGGGGAATGGGCCGGCGAGCAGGTCGGTGACCTTCTGGCCCCGCGCGGAGGTGCCGAGGTCGCCGGTGGGCAGGGCCGTCATCCAGTCCCAGAAGCGTTCCCACACGGGCCGGTCCAGACCCAGCAGGTGACGCCGCGCCTGGACGTCGGCCGCGCTGTCCCCGCGTTCGGAGCTGGCGCTCGCCGCGTCCCCCGGCAGCAGTTCCACTGCCGCAAAGACCAGGGCCAGCAGGGCGGCCAGCATCAGAACGCGGCGCCCGAGAGTGCCGAGCACACGGGCCGCTGCGGCCAGGCCGCCGCGCTTTCGGCCTTGTGGCTCAACCCAGCCACACGTTCTCGAGCTGGACCCGGCCGTAGCCGGCGAGCTTGGGCAGGTTCTTCACCTTCGCGGCCGCCAGGTCGATGCCGTCGGCCATGCCCCACAGGAGGTAGCCGGACTTGTCGAACTCGATCTGCTGGAGCTCCTTCAGCGCCGCGGCGCGCTGCTGCGGGTCCGCGGTGCCGATGACCTTGCGGTAGGAGGCGTCGAAGTCCGCGTCGGCCCAGCCGGCCTCGTTCTGTCCGGCATCGCTGACCATGGTCTTGGAGGCGAAGAACACCACCGAGTCGTTGGTGCCCCAGTAGGTGGTGTAGAAGTCACCGGCCTTCCAGGTCTTGTCCCAGAATGCGCCCGACTCCTGCTTGACCATGTTGATCTTGATGCCGACCTCGCGGGCCTGGTTCGCGAAGAGCGTCGCCGACTCGGCGAGACCGGCGATGTCCTCGGTGGTGACGAGGTCGTAGGTCTTGGTGAGATCGAAGTTCGCCTCGGCCAGCAGCTTCTTGGCCTTCTCCAGGTCCCGCTTGCGCTGCGGGATGTCCTTGGCGAGGTTGGGGTCACCGGTGCCCATGATGTCGTTGGCGACGGTGCCGTAGCCGGACAGGACCTGCTTGACCATGGCATCGCGGTCGACGACCAGGCGCATGGCCTCGCGGACCCGGACGTCGGCGAAGGGGCTGCCGGCCGCGGTGCGCATGATGATCGGCATCGCCATGTCGTTGGGGCGGCGCAGGACCTGGATGTCCTTGCGCGTCTTGGCGGTGCGGGCGGCGACGGCGCCGACGTTGGAGGCGACGTCGATCTGACCGCTCAGCAGGGCGTTGGCCATGGCCTGCGGGGTCTCGAACATGGTGACCTCGATGGCGTCGAGGTTGACGGTGCCGCCGTACCACTTGTCATTCTTGACCAGGCGGGCGTTGCCACCGCGGTACCAGTCGAGCTTGAAGGGGCCGGTGCCCGGGGCCTTCTCCAGGTCCTTGTCGGCGGTGTCCTTCTTCAGGACGAAGGTCGTCAGGCGGGTCAGGAGCGGGAGTTCGGCGTTGGCGTAGTCGGACACCAGGACGACCGTGTCGGTTCCTTCGGCTGTGATGCGCTCCGGCTTGATGCCGGGCAGGCGGGCGGCGCCCGAGGGGGTGTTGCGCAGGCGGCGCAGCGACCACACGACGTCCTCGGCGGTGACCGGGCTGCCGTCGTGGAAGGCCGCGCCCTTGGCGATCTTGAACTTCCAGGTCTTCAGGTCCGCCGACGGCTCCCACGAAGCCGCCAGGCGCGGGACGGTGTTCGGCTTGGCGCCGGGCATGGTCAGGGTGTCGTAGACGAGGGCGAGGACGAGGTAGTCACTCTCGTTGCTCTGGGTGCCGTGCGGGTCCCGGGTGATGGCCCCGGCCCGGCCGAGAGCGCCGATGCGGAGCGTGCCGCCCTGCGTGGGCTTGCCGCCGTCGGAGGCCGCGGGCTTGGACGAGGTGTCGGAACCGCCGCCCGAGCATGCCGCCAACAGCGCGGCCGCGCTCATCGCTCCGCCGGCCCACAGCACCTGGCGCCTATTGAAGTTCACGTACGTCCTCGATCCACGTTCAGAGCAAATGGGAGAGTGCTTAGGTTTGCCTACCCTAATGACGACCATTCCCGCAAGGAGCGTGGGCGGGATGGAACGGATGTCCGGTTTCCGAAGCCCGCGTTGGCCGGTTTTGAATTACGTTCAGGAGCACATTAACTGACGGTCCATCAGTTCCCCATGTGACCATTCGGTAAGGTTTGCCTTACCTAAGTTTAGTGCTAGCGTTCGGGTCGTTCGCCGGTGGATGCAGCTCGACGCCGCCCTCAGTGCGCGGCCACCCAGTCCTGCCCCGTCTTGTTCCCGGCCTGCCAGCCGCGCCTGATGAACCGGCATAGCCAGCCGATTCCCCCCTGCCACCCCACGGAAACGGAATCTTGCCATGAACACGGCAGTCGCACCCGTCCGTCAGCTCGACGCCCACAGCGTGGACGAACTCCGCCAGGCCGCGGAGAAGATCCTCGCGGAGTTCGGCACATCAGCGACCTCGCCCGCGCTGCTGGAACGAGTCGCCGAGCGAGCCGGCGAACTCAGCGACACCCTGCGCGAGTACTGCCGGCCCGTCGACACCGCGGACGGTCTGTTCGTCCTGCGCGGTCTTCCCCTGGACGACGACGCCGTCGGCCCCACCCCGTCCAGCTGGGCCACCGCCGGAGACAGCGGCGCCGTATACGACATCGCCCTCCTGCTCCTGGCCACCGTGATGGGCAACCCCATCGCCTGGGACGGCCAGCAGGACGGCCGCTTCGTACACAACATCGTGCCCTCCCCCGGCCACGAGACCGAGCAGACCGGCGCCTCCAGCACCGTGCTCCTCAGCCCGCACACCGAGGACGCCTTCCACCCCGGCCGCGCCCACCTGTTGATGCTCGGCTGCATGCGCAACCACGACAACATCGCCACCACCGCCGCCAGCATCCGCAAGACCCGTCTCGCCGACGCGGACGTGGACCTCCTGTCCCAGCCGGTCCTGCCGATCCTGCCGGACGACGCCTACGAAGCGGCCCAGGGCTTTGCGGACCAGGCCCCGCCGCCGGTCCCCGCCCTGTTCGCCACCGACGAGGGCACCACCTTGCGCTTCGACCCCGCCTACACCCCCCTCGACGACGCCGACGACAACTACCGGGCCGCCTACGACCGGCTTTCCGACGAGCTCTCCCGGGTCTCGGTCGCCGTGTCCCTGAGCCCCGGCGAGATCCTGGTGGTCGACAACGACCTCGTCGTCCACGGCCGCGTTCCCTTCCAGGCCCGCTACGACGGCACCGACCGCTGGCTCAAGCGCGCCTCGGTCCGTGTCCCCGGGCGCCGTACACGCCCCCTGGCCGAAGCCGGCGAGCACGGTTACGGTCAGGCCGCCCTCGAAGCGCACGCGAGCTGAACACCCGCCACCCGCAACGGAGGAATCACCACTCATGCCCGACACCACGGCCGCCCCCATCGGCACCCCGATATCCGGCGACGACAAGCACCTGCGGATCCTTTCCACCTCCGACCTCGCCGGGATCGACATCTCCCTGGCCGACGTGGTGGAAACCGTGGAGGGCGCGTACCGCACCCTGCACGCCGGCCAGTCCGACAACCCCCGGAAACTGACCGTCAAGCCGCAGGACGGACACTCGGTCTCCTACGCCATGCTCGGCCGCGACGGCACCCGCAACGTCGTCGCCATCAAGACCAGCTACAAGCACGGCCTCGACAAGGGCCGCGACGAACAGCACTACTACACCTCGCTCACCCTCTACGACGACGTCACCGGCCTGCCGGTCGCGATGATGGACTGCTCGCGCATCGGCTCGCTGCGCACCCCGGCCGTCTCCGCCCTGCTCGCCCGCGAGTGCACGCCCCCCGTCGCCCGCACCGCGCTGGTGATCGGGACGGGGACCCAGGGCCGGCTCGCCCTGCCGTTCCTCCTCACGACGCTGCCGGACCTGGACCGGCTGATGGTCTTCGGCACCCACTCCGACGGCATCGCCGCCGTCCGCGAGCAACTGCGCGCGCACTGCCCCGACCGGGACGTGGAGATCGTCACCGACCTGCGGGCCGCCGCCGCGGACGCGGACGTCATCGTCGCCACCGCCGGCGCGCACACCCCGGCCGCCGTCGAGTCGACCTGGCTCAAGCCCGGTGCGCTGGCGATCCTCGTCGGCCACGGACTTGCCCCCTCCACCCTGCACCGCGCCGACCGCGTCATCGCCACCAGCGAGGCGCAGATGAACGTCACCGGCACCGACATGGCCGACGCGGAGGGCAAGCTGCCCGCCGTCGACAGCGAGTTCCCGCCCGTCATCGCCGGTCTGACGGCCGGACGGCACAACGCGAAGGAACGAATCTTCGCCTACAACAGCGGCCTGGTCGTCACCGACATCGCCCTCGGGCACCGCTTCGCGCAGCTGGCCCTCGCGCAGAACCTGGGCACCGAGGTGCCGCTGTGGCAGTGACCACCACCGGCTGGCCCACGCTGCCGGTCCACGCCGATCCGGCCGCCGACCGGGTGCTGGAGTCCGGTCTGCTGCCCGAGCTGGCCTACGCGTTCGGCGGCCCGTTCCACTTCCTGCTCCCCGACGCCTTCGACGCCAACCTCAAGGCGATGCGGCAGTCGCTGGCCGAGGCCGGCGTGGACGGCTTCGTGTACTTCGCGAAGAAGGCGAACAAGGCGGCCGTGTTCGTCGAGCGGGCGGCCGCTGCCGGAGCGGGCGTGGACGTAGCCTCCGCGGCCGAGCTGCGCGAGGCCCTCGGCCACGGTGTCCGGGGCGAGCACCTCGTGCTCACCGGCCCCGCCAAGGACCCAGCCCTGCTGCGTCTCGCTGTCCAGCACGGCGCGCTCATCGCGGTCGACGCCCTCGACGAGCTCGACACCCTCATCACCGGTGTTCTGTGCGGCCCGGTCCGTCCGGCCCGGATCCTGCTGCGCGCCCTGCCGCCCGCGCAGCCGCACAGCCGCTTCGGCATGAACGACGCCGAACTCGCCACCGCTCTGGACCGCTGCGTCCAGGCCGGCGACGCCGTACGCATGGAGGGCTTCAGCTTCCACCTGTCCGGCTACGCAATCCAGCCCCGCGCCGATCTCGCCGCCCACCTGGCGGACCTGTGCCTCAAGGCCCGCGTCCAGGGACTTGAGGCCGGCCGGATCAGCATCGGCGGCGGCCTGCCGATCAGCTACACCGACGGTGACAGCTGGCACGCCTTCCTGGAAGGGCACGACAAGCGCCACTACCACGCGGGCAAGGCCTTCCAGACCTCCGACTTCTACCCCTACCACTGCCCCAGGCCCGGCGCCCAGGCCCTGGCGGCACTCCTCGCCGCCCAGCCCGACGGCCGCGACCAGGCCCTCGCCGACATCCTCAAGGACGCCGGGGTCACCGTGCTCCTGGAACCGGGCCGGGCCCTGCTGGACCAGGCCGGCGCAAGCGTCTTCACCGTCCAGGGCGTCAAGGACCGCGACGGCTACCAACTGATCACCGTGGACGGCACCAGCCTGAGCCTGTCCGAGCAGTGGTTCAACAGCGAGTACCTGCCCGACCCCCACCTCATCTCCCGCGACCCCGACACCCCGTCGGGCCTGTACCCGGCCAGCGTGGGAGCGGCCACCTGCCTGGAATCCGACATGCTCACCTGGCGCAAGGTCGGCTTCCCCCGCCGTCCCCGTGTGGGCGACCTCCTCGTGTACCCCAACACGGCCGGGTACCAGATGGACTCCAACGAGTCCCCGTTCCACGACCTGGCCATCCCGCCCAAGGTCGTCATCGACCGCACCGAGGGCGACCGGCCGCGCTGGCGCCTGGACCGCCACTTCACCTGAACGCGCAGCCGCACCCCCACGCCGTCCACACGACTTCCTGGAGCTATCGATGTCCGGAGCCCTGCAGCGGCCCGCCGTGGTCTCCCGCGTATCCGACCTCATCGGCTACACCCCCCTGCTGGAGCTGGCCACCTCCAAGACCGGCAGCCGGCTGCTTCTCAAGCTGGAGATGTTCAACCCGACCGGCACCGCCAAGATCCGCATGGCCCGGGCGATGGTCACCGCCGCCGAGGAAGCCGGCGAGCTGCGCCCCGGCGGCCGGATCATCGAGTCCACCTCGGGCAACACGGGCCTCGGCCTCTCCGTCATAGCCGCCGAGCGCGGCTACACCTTCACCGCCGTCGTCGACAACCACGCCTGCGTCGACAAGCTGCGCGGCATGAAGGCCCTGGGCACCGAACTCGTCTACGTCGTCGACGACGGCACCGAGGAGCTCGCCACCGCGGCTCGCGAGGAACTCGCCGAGGAGATGGCCCGGGGCCAGGGCAACACCATCTTCACCGAGCAGCACAACAACCCCGCCAACGGCGTCGGCTACTTCCCCGTCGCGCACGAGCTCGTCGAAGCCCTCGACGGGAACATCGACGTACTCATCGCCGCGGTCGGCACCGGCGGCGCCCTGTTCGGCACCGCCCGCGAGCTCGGCAAGCTCATCGGCGGGTTCAGCGTCGTCGGCGTCGAGCCCAAGGGCTCCATAGCCTTCGGCGGCCCCGCCCACGACTACTACCAGTCCGGCACCGGCACTCCCCAGGGCGCCGAGCTCGGCGCCCTGGTCGACTTCGACCTGCTCGACGAAGGCGTCAAGGTCGGGGACATCGAGGCCTTCGCCACCTGCCGCGCCGTGGCCCGCACCGGCCTGCTCATCGGCGGCTCCGCCGGCGGCGTCGTCTACGAAGCACTGACCCGCCTCAGCTCGCTCCCGCCGGGCAGCACTATGGTCGCCCTCATCAACGACGGTGGCGAGAAGTACATGGACACCGTCTTCAACGACGAATGGATGCGCGAACGCGACCTGCTGAGCCCCGACACCGAGCGGGAAGTAGACGAACTCCTCACCAAACTCCGCAGGAACCGATAACCCCATGATGACCACCCTTCTCCGCGACAGCCGCGCCCTCGCCACGCTGGCCGTCCCCCTGATCCTGACCCAGCTCGCCCAGGTCGCCCTCACGACCACCGACACGATCATGATGGGCTTCCTCGGTACCACCGAGCTCGCCGCCGGCGGCCTGGCCATCGTCATCTTCAACCAGCTCCGCACCATGGGCGTCGGCCTGGTCACCTCCGTCGGCAACCAGATAGCCGCCGCCGCGGCCCGCGCCGAGCAGCAGACCGGCAAGGACAAGGACCAGGACGCCACCGGCACGGACATCGTCGGAGAAGAGTCCTCGGCACACGAGGAAGTCCTGGCGATCGTCCGGGCGAGCATGGCCGTGACCACGCTCGCTGGCATCGCCGGCGCCGTCCTCATGATCCTCATAGGCCAGGCCCTGTCCTGGCTCGGCCAGGACGCGGCCGTCGTCGATCTCGCCCAGACCGTGCTCTATGCCCTCGCCCCCGGACTGCTGCCCTGCCTCTGGTTCCAGGCCATCCGGCAGTTCACCGTCGGCATGCGCCGCCCCCAGGCCCTCCTGCAGATCACCATCGCCTCGATCGCCGTCAATGCGGGCCTGAGCTGGATCCTCATCCACGGCACCTTCGGCCTGCCCCACCTCGGCCTGACCGGCGTCGGTATCGCCACCTCCAGCGTCTACCTCCTGACCTTCCTCGCGCTCTACCTCTCCGCGAAGAAGGACAAGGAGCTCGCTCCGCTGTTCTCCCTGAACATCGCCAAGGCCGACCCCGTCGTGGTCAAGCGCCTGATCGGCCTCGGTATCCCGATCGCGGCGACCTACGGCTCCGAAGCCGGGTTCTTCTCCCTCACCGCCCTCATGGCCGGCTCCTTCGGCCCTGACGCGCTCGCCGCGCACACCGCGGTCAACCAGCTCGTCTACATCGTCTTCCAGGTCGCCGTCGGCCTCTCCCACGCCGCGTCCATCAACGTCAGCCGCGAACTCGCCCTCGGCAACCACGACGACGCCCGACGCATCAAGAACACCGCGCTCGCCTGCGCGGCCGCGGTCATGGCCGTAGTGGGTGTCCTCTACGTCACGATCCCCGGGCTGGTCCTGGCCCCCTTCCTCGACTCAGGCACCAGCCAGGCCCTGACCATCGCCACCCACCTGCTCATCGTCACCGCGTTCCTGCAGTTCTTCGACTGCGCCCAGAACATCGGCGTCGGTCTCCTGCGCGGCCTCGACGACACCAAGAGCGGCTTCCGCATCACCCTCATCGGCTACTGGGCCGTCGGCCTGCCCGCCTCCTGGCTCCTGGCCTACGCCGCCGGCCTCGACACCCTCGGCATCTGGCTCGGCCTCCTCACCGGCCTTGCCACCACCGCGATCCTCCTCCTGCGCCGCTACACCCGCTCCCTCAACCAACGAGAAGCCGCCACGGCCCTGCCCGCCACCGTCTGACACCCCACCCCGTACACACACGCCGCCCGGCACCAGGCAAACTACCTGCTGCCGGGCCACAGCCATTCCGTACACCATCAGCGGATACAGGCCATCACCCAGCCCGCGCATGCCCTGAGCCGAAAGCCACAGGAGTGAGCACCCACCACGGAGATGACACGAGACGCCACCTGCCATGGGCCGAGCACACGATCGGCACCCTCAACGCGGGCCACGACGCACAGAGGTCACTCTGAGGCGCCCCGAAGTTTCCGGACAGTCGTCCCAATAGGATGAATGTCCGAAGCGACGGAGAGAGTACGTGGCAAAGCAGCGCAAGAAGTTCAGTCCTGAATTCAAGGACGAGGCGGTCAAGATGGTGCTGGATTTTACGACTGGCGATCCCGGGAAACATCAGCCACGGCCGAGCGCCGGGAAGGACTCAAAGCGGTAATCCGTCATGCCTTCACGGATTCGGACGAGACCTACGGCTACCGTCGCGTGCATGCCTCGCTCCGCCGTCTCGGCGTCCAGGCCGGCTTGGAGTTGGTGCGGGCTCTGATGCGGGAGCTGGGCCTGGTGTCCTGCCAGCCGAAACCCTGGCGGACCACCACGGTCCCGGACGCGGCCGCGGAGCCGACGCCAACGCGAAGGCGACCAGCCCGCCGAGGAGCACTGGGCGGGCGCCGATGCGGTCCGCGAGGGTGCCGAAGACCGGCTTGAGGAGCACCTCAGCCCCGTCGTAGAGGGCGAGCAGCGCGCCCAGCATCATGAGCGAGGTCACCGCGTCCTCGGAGAAGCCGCCGAGGTTGGCCGCGATGCCGTGGGCGCCGAAGGCGGTGGTGAAGGCGGCCGCGTACAGCGGCCACATCTGCCGCCCCGGCGCGACCTGCGCGGTCGCGGTCATCGGTCCTCCTCCGGGGTCTCGTGCAGGGCACGGAAGACCTGCTCTGCATAGTCCTCGCACGCTGCCGCGCACTGCTTGAGCCGCTCGCCCGCCTCGGCCGCGTCCGGCGCGCCGAACACATCCCGCGCCGTCAGGTCCCGGTGCCAGCGCCGCAGCCGCTCCAGGCTCTGCTCCTCTTCCTCCAGTTCCGCCAGCGTGAACTTGGCGTTGCGGATCTCCTTGGCCAGCTCCGCCTCGTACTTGCCGCAGTCGGCCAGGAACTCCGCCCAGTCCGCCTGCCGCGCGGCGGTGAACATCGCCGCGAAGCGGGCAGCGTCGGCCGGCTCGCGCCCGGCTGCCTCCAGTGCCACGGCTTCGCCCTGGGCACGTTCGGTCAGTTCGATGGCGCGCCGCACGCCGTCGGCGAAGACCGGCACATCCGGTACGGCCCACAGGCCCTGGCCCAGGGAGAGCGCGCCGATCTTGCGCAGCTCCCGCCAGACGGCGACGCGGTGTTTCGACGGCTCGGCGGCCAGTTTGATCACGAGTATGAGCCAGCGCACCCGGCGTTCTTCATCAGTCACGATGGAGAATGTAGCAGGCGTTACATCGAGAAATGTGCCGGACCTATGGCCTCGCAATCGGGTGGGGGATGAGCGGGGGAGGGAAGGGGCCGATTCCCGCGATCCTCCTGCACAATCCGCAGCGAGAACTGACCCAGTGCCGCGACCTGCGGGATGCGGACCAGCCCGGTCAGGGCCAGCAGCGCGAGGGCTGCGGTGCTGGCCGCGGCCAGAGCCACCGCGGAGACGGTCAGCAGCCAGGTGGCCAGGCGCGGCTCCAGGCGCTGGGCGAACGGTCGGGCGGCGAGCGCGGCGAAGAGGGGGAAGAGCAACGGCCCGCTCGTATGGGGTCTGGTCGAAATTTCGTGACGGTCACGATCGCAGCAGGACGCGGGTGCGGAGGAACCGGGCCGATACGTCGGGGGCGAGCAGCGGGGAGACGGCCGGCTACAGCTGGATCCGGTCCTCGCTCTCCTCTTCGCCGTCCGGCCCGAGGTGTTCGTCGCTCAACGCCCCCGCGCCTCACGGGCGGCGACGGCCTCGCGGACCAGCGTCGTGGCCGAACGCCCCGGTGCGCGTCCGGCCTCGACGGCCGTACGAGATTCCTCCGGCAGCGGGTCGGCGTACAAGCGGGCCCGCAGCCACCAGCGGCGCAGCACGCCCAGGAGCTCGGTCTCGTTGGCCTGGCCCATCTGTCGGTAGAACTCCATCCGGCCCGCCGGGGGCAGTGCTGCGGCCACGGCGTTCTGTGTGCGCGGCAACGGCGGCGGCCCGGCGTCGCTGGGATGCCCGGTCTGTGCGCTCATGGCTTCTTTCTCTCAGCTTCGGTGCGCGTCCGGTCGATCGCGGAGCCGGTCGATGTGCCGACCCCGACGGTCCCGCAGGGAGTCGATCTCCCCTACCGGTGACGGTGCCCTTCGCCGGGGATCGGCGCTCAGCGGGCAGATCGCGAGATGCCGTGCGCCGAGCTGGGCCAAGACGTCCAGGAGTCCTTGGCCGAACGCGGTCGGAGCGATGAGCACCCCGAACGCTCAGACGATGATCACCGTCAACTTCTCGTCCAACCGGCTCCACGCTGCCGCGTGCGCGCCTGCCGGACGGCACGACGCTTGGGGCGGGCAGCGCTCCCCCGCCGCGACAGGCGGCCTGCCAGGCACGGATGGACGGCGGCGAGGTCGGGCGGTGCATCGAGACCGCGAAACGGCGGCACCACCGCAACGGGACCTCCCGCACGGTCAGTTGCGGGCTATGAGGTCGATGGCGTCGTGTTCGGTCCGTCCGAGGGCGGCTTCGTTCATCGCGCGGATGAGCCTGTGCCGTGAGCCGTTGACCAGGTCGGCTACGACCATGCTGGTAACTTTCTCGCCCGTTTCCTCGCGTGCGGTGAGCCGGACTCGTGTGTCCGCGGCCTCCCCCTTGGTGATCTTGATGCTGTAGTCCAGCCGTGTCGGGCCGTACGACATGGTCATACGCGGACAGGCGCGGGCCACTGCCCGGAGGCTGCGCCGGTCCGGGCTGGGCCGTTCCTGCCGCCATTCTCTGATGAGCAGATAGGACTCGCGCCGGGCGTGGCGATATCCGGAGAGGTCATCACTGTCGTCCTGCCGGTTCAGCACGGTCAAGAGCCTGCGGCAGGCCCGCGGGGCGATGTCGCCGGTCTCGCTTTCCGCGCCGGCGAGGGTCGATTCAGGCTTCCAGCCGGTTTTCTCCAGTTGATCGGGCAACTGGGCCTCGCCGGCGCAGCCGGCGAGGCCCAGTGCGATGCCCGTCGCGAGGGCGAGGATCGTGGTGCGGTTGTTCACCTGTCACCTGAGGTAGTCGGCCAGATCGGGGTTGTGCTCCGCCGCGAGAGCGACCAGTTCGTCCACGTCCAGACTGTCCGGCCGCTGCCCCGCCACGCTCTGCTGCAATTGCGGGGACATCGGCAGCATCTCCGGGGACCTGTTGTCCGGCTCGACCACGTCGATGTCGATCTCCCGCGCGAGCAGCACCCGGCGGTAGACCACTGCGGCGAGCGCCAGGTCTTTCGTCGAGCAGTCCTGTGCGCCGCGGGTGCGCGCGATCTCCCCGGCGATGCCCAGGAGTTCGAGTGCACCATCCGTCATGTCTCTCATCTATCCCCTTCGCCAGAGCATCCGGGTTGGAGAGTAGTACGTGGGAAGCTGCCAGACGTTCCCGTGCTGGCCGAAGTGCTTGCCCTGGGTCCGGTACCTCCTGTTGCCGATCCGCTTGGTCGACGAATCGTTCACGTGGATCATCACCCGGCCGCCGCTGCCGCTGCCCTTGTTGTGGCTGGTGACGCCACCTCCCTGGTTCTTCCAGTGCCCGCCCCGGAAGATCTGCAGCTGACCCACCTCGGTGGACCTCGCCTGGTCCTGCGCTCCCAGCATCCCCGGGGTGCCCAGCAGGAGATCTTCGCCTTCCTCCTCGTGCACCACGCCCTGCGCGACCTCATGCACCAGGCCGCCCACCGGGCGGGCCGTGATCCCGACCGGATCTCCTTCACCCGCAC
>NZ_JAYMZR010000090.1:0-29808 GCF_035828615.1 Streptomyces sp. H27-D2
GGTTCTGCGCCCGGTCGGTGACGACGAGCGCCCGCGCGCCCTGCCGCAGCGCGGCGTCGACCCGGTCGGGCAGCGGCCCGTCGTCGTCGAGCGTGACCGGGATCGGCCGCAGCCCCAGCGTGGGGACGAGGTCCAGCAGGCTGCCCCAGCCCGGGTCCTCGACCGCGACCGCGTCGCCGGGCCGCAGATGGGCCGCGAGCACCCGTTCGATCGCGTCCAGCGAGCCCGAGGTCACCGCGACCGGCCCGTCCGGCACCCCGTCCACGTCGAAGGCGGCGCGGACCGCCCGGCCGAAGTCCGGGTCGACGGCGGGCGCGCCGTAGAGGGTCGGCCGCTCGGCGTGCCACGCGACGGCCGCGGCGAACGCCTCGCCGAGCGGGGGCAGCAGGGCGAGGTCGGGGTTGCCGGTGGAGACGTCCCGTACGCCCTTCGGGGCCTCGACCCGGATCAGCTCGCGGGAGGTGCTGGCCGGCCGGGAGCGCACCCGGCTCCCCCGGCGCCCGCCGGTCTCGATCACCCCGCGCTCGCGCAGAATCCGGTAGGCGGACGCGACCGTGTTCGGGTTCACCCCCAGCTCGCTCGCCAACTCCCGCATGGGCGGCAGGTGTTCGCCGGGTTCGAGGCCACCGGACCCGACGGCCCGTTCCACGCTCCCGGCAATCTCCGCTGCACGCCGACCTTCGATCCGATATTCTCCTAGCACAAACCATATTATGCACTAGTGCAATGGAGAACGCCATGTCCGGAACAGACAGCCCCACGCCCTACCAGCCCACCGAGCGGACCACTCTGACCCGCGCCTCCGCACGCGGTTCGTACGACCGGCCCGTGGTGCACGCGATACTCGACGAAGGCTACGTCTGCCACCTCGGCTTCGTCCGCGACGGCGCCCCGGTGGTGCTGCCGACCCTCTACGCCCGCGTCGGCGAGCGGCTGTACGTCCACGGCTCCACCGGCTCGCGCCCGCTGCGGATGGCGGGCCAGGCCGAACCGGGGCTGCCGGTGTGCCTCACGGTCACCCATGTCGACGGCCTGGTGCTGGCCCGCTCCGCCTTCCACCACTCGATCAACTACCGCTCCGTGGTGGTGCACGGCCTGGCACACCAGGTGATCGACCAGGGCGAGCGCGCCGAGGCCCTCGACGCCCTCGTCGAGCATGTGGTGCCGGGCCGGGCCGCCGACTCCCGGCGCGCGAACGCCAAGGAACTGGCCGCCACCGCCGTCCTGAGCATCGACCTCGCGGAGGTCTCGGCGAAGGTCCGCGACGGCGGCCCCAACGACGAGCCCGAGGACATGGACCTCCCGCACTGGGCCGGCGTCGTGCCCGTCAGCCGGCGGCGGGGCGCCCCGGTCCCGTCCGACGGCCTCACCCCCGGCATCGCGCTCCCCGAATACCTCTGCGCGCTCTGACGATCGCCGGAGGACCGACAGCACTCTTCCGGCGATCCACCACCGACTCACCTACGGGGTACCCCATGCTCATCCACCCTTGGGACGCGGCACGCAACGACGCCGAGTGGCAGAACTGGCTGGCCGTGCACGACTTCGGCCAGCTCACGGCCAACGGACTGCCGGGCGAGCCGCCCGCCGTGCAGCCGCTGCACTTCGCCTACGACGCCGGGAGCGGGGACATCAGCACCCACCTCGCCCGGCCCAACCCCATCTGGCCCGCGGTCGAGGCCGACCCGGTGGTGCTGCTGAGCGTCGTGGACGACTACGCCTTCATACCCGCCGGCTGGCAGGCCGCCGACGGCGTCCCGCCCGAGCAGGGCGTGCCCACCAGCTACTACGCCGCCGTACAGCTGACCTGCGTCGCGCACCTCGTCGACGATCCGGCGCAGAAGGCGGCGCTGCTCCGCCGTCAACTGGGCCACTTCCAGCCCGAGGGCGGCTACGCGCACGTCGCCCCCGGCGAGGAGCCGTACGGCCGGATGCTGCCCGGCATCCGCGGGCTGCGGCTCGAAGTGACGGCGGTCCGGGCGAAGTTCAAGTACGGCAGCCACAAGCCGGAGTCGTTGCAGGAGCGCACCTCGGAGCGGCTCGCCGAACGGGCCGGCCCGCACGACGCCGACGCCCGCGCCCACCAGCTACGACGGCTGGCGGCGACGCGAAAGACGGAGTGCGGGGCGGGCTGATCCCGGACGGCTCCGACAGCCCCGGCTCACCCGGCCGGCGCGGCCCGACGCGATCGCGCCGCGCGCTTCGGACCCGGCCAGCGCCGTGACCCCCGCGAGCAGCACCGCCGTGCCCAGGACGGTCGCCCCGGTGAGCCGCTCGCCGAGCAGGGTCACCGCGATCACGGCCGCGGTGACCGGCTCGATGAGCGTGATCACCGAGACGGTGGTGGCGTGGACGACAACCAGCCCGGCGAAGTACAGGGCGTACGCGAGGGCGGTCGGTCGCGTGGTCCCATGTGCGGGCAGCGGCGACCCGCTCGGGGTGGTCTTCACCCGAGCCCGGTCTTCCGGGGGTACGGCCGCCCGCGTTACGCGGCGGGAGGGGGGAGAACTGTCATCGGCATGATCGTCACACTATGCGCCGCGGCGACCGGCGGACAACTCCGATTCGGGCCCGGCGTCACGCTCGCTCCCGTTCTCCACGGCGACCCCCTGGCCTCCCCCGACACCGGCCTCGCCGGCGCGCCCCGACGCGGTTTCCGGCCGCGATCCGGCCACCTCTCCGGCGGCGGCTCTGGGCGTCGAGGACTGCGCGATGAAGGCCCCGGTCAGCACCACCGCCCCGCCGAGGATCTGCGGAGCCGACAGGTGCTCGCCGAGCAGCACCCAGGCCAGCACCGTCGCGATGACCGCTTCCAGACAGGCCACCACGCCGGCGACCTGCGGCGAGAGCCTGCGTACCGACACCACTCCGGCGAGGTAGGCGACGACCGTCGCGATCAGCACGATCCAGCCGAGCAGCGCGAGCGCGGGCACTCGCGAGCCGTCCATGTCCGCCTGGCCGCCGAGCACCGACCAGTCCATGCCCCAGGGCCGGGCGATGACGGTGAGCACGGCCGTGCCGATCAGCAGCCCGTACGCGATGACGCCGATCGGGTCCGCCGCGTTCTCGCCCTCGCTGCCGTGGTCGGAGAGCACGAAGTAGCCGACCTGGCAGCAGGCGGCGCCCAGGGCCAGCAGCAGGCCCACGGCGTCGAAGCTCAGCCCGGACCACACCTCGACGACGCACGCGAGCCCGGCGACCGCGAGCATCACCCCGGCCACCGCCGCGCGGCTCACCGGCCGGTGCTGGACGAACCGCACCCAGCCGCGCACCAGCGCCGGCGCGAGGAACTCCACGAGGAGCGCGACGCCGACCGGGATACGGGAGAGCGCCGCGAAGTAGAAGGCCTGCACGCCCGCGACCGCGAGCAGCCCGAAGCCGACGAGCAGCCCCGGGCGGCGGAGCACCAGATCCCGGTGCCGCCAGGCGACGGGCAGCATGACGAGCGCAGCCCCTGCCACCCGCAGCCAGACCACGTGCAGCGGGTCGAGCCCGGCTTCGATCAGCGGCTTGGCCGCGACTCCGGAACCACCGAACGTGAACGCCGACAGCAGGGCGAGACCCAGCCCGGCATTCCTCCCCTGAGACACGTGCATCGGCACATCATGACAGGCCCCGACAGGAGCGTCACCCCTGATACCCCTGACACGGGATCCGCCGGCTCGACTACTGCTGACTCGGCCGCTGTTGATCCGGCCGCTGTTGACCCGATTGACGCCGGCCCGACCGGTACGGGCCCGGCTCGCACTGGCTCGGCTCGCCTTGGCCCGACTCGTATTGGCCCGACTCGTATTGGCCCGGCCGGCACTGATCCGGCCGGCGCTGATCCGGCTCGTACCGCCCCGGCTGATGCCGATCCGGCTCCCGCGATCCCTCGCAGTCCAGCCGCGCCCTGAGCAGTTCCGGGTCCACGCCTCCCCGGCGCAGCACCTCGACCGCCCGGCACTCGGGGTCGGCCGCGAGCGCGGCCAGCAGGTCGAGCCCTTCGGCGCGCGTCCGCCCCCGTGTCCGGGCGCGGACCAACGCGGTGTCCAGCGCGGCGGCTCCGGCCGGGGACCAGCCCGGCACCCCGGTGTCGCGGATCACCGGCACCGCGCCCGAGTCCTCGACGGCGCCCTGCCAGCGCAGCCCGTAGCCGATGCTGCGCTGCACGAGATAGCCGAGCAGCCGGACCACCTGGGGCGGTCCGCCGCCCAGGGCGGTGCGGACGTCCGGATCCGATTCGAGAAGGGTGTGCAGCAGATGGGCGGTGTCGATCAGACAGTCGCCGTCCCGCGAGGCACGTCGGCGCGCGCCGACGACTACGGACGCCAGCGCGGGCGTGAGCTGATCATCGAGCTCGGCGCCGGCCGGAGCGGACTCGTCGGTCGGCCCGGTGGAAGGTATACGGCTTTGCACACCTCCACCTCACCAGCCACGGGCGAACGGGACATCCCCGCCGGGGAGCATTCGCACGTCCGCCGCTGGTTGGGCACCGATGATCGGGATCTCATCCCTGCGAAGGAGAGGACCCCGACTGTTCCGATCGATTTCAGTCACTTCTCTTCCCCTTTGGTCACCTTCGATCGCCTCGGCGAGGTACGACACGCGCCCACACCCTCACGCGCAACCACGGGGCGCCCCGGAACCGTCCATCACTTCCGACAGCACCCGTCCGCCGCGCCGCGCGGTGAAGGAGTCCGATGGCCACAAGACCGCTGCTCTTCCTCGACATCGACGGCGTCCTCAATCCGGTACTGCCCACCGCCGGGTTCACCGCCCACGACCTGCTCGACTTCACCGTGCTGCTCTCCCTCGACCACGCCAACTGGCTGCGCGAGCTCTCCAGCGCGTATGAACTCGTCTGGGCCACCACCTGGGAGCACGAGGCGAACCGCTACATCGCGCCGCTGCTGGAGCTGCCGCAGCTCCCGGTCGTGGGCCGTCAACACCTACGGCCTGCGGATCAACAACCGCACCTACGATGCCCCGGAACTCGGCCCGATGCGACGGCAAGTTTCCGGTGTCGTCGCCAAGCGAGGGCTCTGGGAGGTCCACCGCGACCCCTACGACGTCTCCCGAGTCTGGGTACGCAACCACCGAGGCAATGGCGAATGGGTCCAGGCGACCTGGAAATACCTCAACCGGGCACCCGTCCCCTTCGGCTGACCTGGCCTGGGACCACGTCAGCCACCAGCTGCCCAAGGCCACCGAGGAAGAACTCGCTGAGGCCGTGTCCGCTCTGCTGACCCGCGCACATGCCGGCCCCACTCAGCCGACGGCGAAGAAGGGCAGGAAGGCCAAGTCGGCCAAGGGCGATCGTCGCGTCGCGGCCCGGACCAAGGCCACCGCACCGGCAGCAGCCACGGCTCCGCCGCAACCCAAGACGCAGAACAAGCCCGCGCCGGAACCGCCGGCGGAGGACGAAGAAACGATGGCCGACGTGATCCCGCTGGGCTTGTTCGACCCGCGCGAGGACCCCTGGAAACGTTCATGACCACGCCTCAACTCCTGCCCTCCGAAGAGGGCCGGCACCTGAGTACGCGCCCGGGCTGGCGCGAGTTCGCACAGGACCCGCCGGCTTTGCCGGTCATGTTTTCCGAGGACGCGTACGCGGCGCTGAGCGATGCTGACCGCGCCCGGGACGCCGAGGACCGACTGGACCACCACACCCGCCTGCGGGTAGTGGCTACCTCCACGGTCCGCCACACTGTCACCACCGGTCGTCGGCTGATCCTGCTGAACCGGCACGCTGTCAGCGCCCGCCGCGGCCTGATCGTCTCCGGGCCCGCAGGCACGGGAAAGACCATCGCGATCACTCAGCTCGGCCTTGCCCACGAGCTCCAGGACCAGGCCCGCCACCCGGAGTCTCCCGACCGCATCCCGGTCCTCTACATCACCGTTCCGCCGGCCGCGACACCCCGCATGATCGCGGCTGAATTCGCGCGCTTCCTCGGTCTTCCCACGACCCGTCAGTTCAACATCACCGACATCATCGAGTCCGTCGTCGGCGTCTGCACCAAGGGCCGCACCGGCCTGGTCCTGGTCGACGAGATCCACAACATCTCGCTCACCAGCCGCATCGGCGCCGAAGTCGCCGACACCCTCAAGTACTTCTCCGAGCGCATCCCGGCCACATTCGTCTACGCCGGCATCGACGTCGAGCACAGCACCCTGCTCACCGGCACCCGAGGGGCCCAGATCGCCGGACGCTTCACACTGATCCCCTCTCACCCCTTCCCCTACAACGCCGAATGGAAGGGCCTGGTCAAGACGCTGGAGGAAACCCTGCTCCTGCGCAGTCACCGGCCGGGCACGCTCGCCCGGCTCGACCGGTTCCTCCACGACCGGACCGGCGGGATGATTGGCGCGCTCTCGCACCAGATCCGCGGAGCCGCCATCGACGCGATCCTCGGCGGCACCGAGAAGATCACCAAGAAGGGCCTGGAGAACATCCCCCTCGACGTCGCCGCATCCACCCGGATACCCGCGTCGGGGGACGCCCGTTGACCAGCAGAACATGGACCAGCACCGCACTCGTCCCGCTGCCCTTCCAGGTCAGGCCCATCGCCGACGAGGGCCGAGGCAAGTTCGTCAAACGCCTCGCTGAAGCCAACTGCATCAAGGCCCACTACCTGCGGAAGATCCTCCGAGAACCGCCCGAACATCGGGGCCACGTCCAATGGGAACGCCTGGCCGCCGTCACCAGCCGCGATCCAGTCCAACTCAGCGACATCCTGGGGCACTCCCGTTGCAGGGTCTGCGGAATCATCCTGCCCTTGGACAACAAAGCCACGAACCGCCGGACGTGCTCGGCTGCCTGCCGGACGAAGGGCTACCGTCAACGACTCCGCCCCACCGACGAGTCACAAACTCATCGCACGATCGTCTGCGCAGGCTGCGGTCAAAGCGTCGAGGTCCCCGCACAGCAACACCGCCGCCGCTACTGTTCACGCACCTGTCGCCAACTGGCCCGCGAGCAGCACCAACGCGAGCTCGGCCAGGCTCCGATCAAGGCTTGCGAAGCATGCGGGAAGGTCATTGGGCGACTCACCAGCAGACGCTGGTGCTCGGAGCGCTGCAGCGACTGGGCATGGAGAAAGCGGAACGGATTCACCACCGCGCCGGCCCCCGACGCTCCCTACCCGGGCCAGCCGAAGACCTGTGCTGGATGCGGCGGCCCACTCAAACCAGGAAGCAGACGGACACGCCTGACGTGCTCACCGAGCTGCAAGACACGGGCCTCCCGCCGCCGACGAGAAGCAGCACAACTGACTGCGGAAGCCCTCGGCCCCTGACGCCACCCGATCCAAATTCGGTGGCAACCGGTCCAGATTCGATGTCAGGGGATAGCGAGCACGTGACACAGCCCGGCACGAACGGCGAGCCGATCGCCAAGCTCCCCTTCCAGATCCGGCCGATCGCCGGTGAAGGCTGCTATCCCTTCATCGCTCGCCTCGCCCAAGCCAACTGCCTCCCACCCGCCCACCTGCGACGTTTCCTCGCCGGACCGCCCGGATATCGCGGCAGCCCGTCCTGGGAACGGCTCGCGGCCGTCACCGGCCGCGACGCCGGACCACTGCGGAAGACGCTCGACACCGCAAAGTGCAAGGAGTGCGGTGCCGTCTTCCTGCTCGACCGCACGTTCGGCAACCTGCCCCGCTACTGCTCCGCTCGATGCCGCAGCCGCCCATCCCTCAAACGCGAGGTCACAGAGCCCTGCCGGATCTGCCAGCAACCCATGAAGATCCAGTTCGGCCAACGCTACCGACTCTGTTCCTCCGCCTGCCGCAGAGTGGCCTACATAGAACGTCAACGTCGCAACAAGGGCACCACCGGACAGCACGAGCCCCGCACCTGCGCCGCCTGCGAGCGCCCACTGCCGTCGGTCACTCCGATCACCGAGCGCACGTGCTCGGAGAGATGCAGCCGACAGATCTCCCGCTGGGACTGGATGGTCGAGCGGCACGGACTTCCCCTGCCCTCACTGACATGCGCGTTCTGCGGAACCCGATAGGGACGAAATCCCCGTCTGATCCCCATCGGCGCCGGTGCAGCCGCCGATGCCGCACATGGGCATCGCGCGGTCATGACCCAGCCACCTTCTTCAACCCGCTGATCTGCGAACAATGCCAGAAACCATTCCAACGCCACCCGAACGGCAGGGACCGACGCTGGTGCTCACGCAAGTGCTACCGGCTATCCCGAGGCTGGCCTGAGACACCGAAGACACACCAGTAACCGAAACGATCATCGATCGCCTATCCGGCACGGCCTGTCCCCTCGCATCCGACCTGGCGCAGAGCGTCGCCGATGGGCCGCGGTGCGCCAGATTCAGTGAGACGCAGACCATAGGGTCCGTCTCACCGAACTTGTCGTAGTCGGTCGAACCGGCCGGACGGCCCGTCCCGAGAGCCTGATCCGGCGATCCGTGCCACAGCGCCCTGACGGGTCGGGGACGGTTCTTCGTCTTGGCCCATGGGAACAGAACGAGGACACGTTCGCGGCTCCTCAGTCGATACAGAACTCGTTGCCCTCGATGTCCTGCATCGGGATGCACGAATCATTGCCGTCATACAGCGTTCGCAGGTGTACCGCGCCGAGCGGGACCAGTCGTGCGCATTCGGCCTCAAGTGCGGCGAGGCGCTCTTTACCCACGAGTCCGGTGCCGACCCGCACATCAAGATGCAGCCGGTTCTTGGCGGCCTTCCCTTCGGGGACGCGCTGGAAGTAGAGTCGCGGGCCCACACCTGAGGGATCACTGCAGGCGAACCATGAATCCCGCTGCTCAGGTAGCCGCGAGCCCTTGAAATCGTCCCAAGTGGCAAACCCTTCCGGTGGCGGCGGTACAACGTACCCCAACACCTCGCACCAGAAACGAGCGAGGCGCTCAGGTTCTGCGCAGTCGAAGGTGACTTGGAACTTCTTGATCGACGTCATCGGTCCACCGTATTGGCGCGTGCTGCCCGGACTCAATCGAGATCCCGGGGCTTCATCGCCGTGCGGGTCCAGGTCTCGCGTGACATGAGTAGCGCCAACGGACCAGATCGCCGGAGACGACGGGGCACGACCCACTGAAGCGATCAACCTTCGCTGAGACAAACAGGTAGGTCATCAATCTTCGCTGAGACGAACACCGATCAGTGCAGGTTGCCTGAGATCGAATCAACCTTCGCTGAGACAGGTCACCGAAAATTGGCGTTGACCTGCGGCGTCACCGGCCGCATAGGCTCGCGATCATGAAAGCCGCTCCGGCGTCGACGAGGACCCGGTCACCGGCGGCGCCCACACCGCCCTCGCCCCGCTGCGGTCCGCCAACTGCTCGTCGGCCGCTGAGCAGGCCGTACGCCCACGAGGCTCCGGTCAGGCCGTCGGCAGCCAGTCCACCCTGCCCGCGAGCAGCGCGTACCCGACGAACGCCACGATGTCTATCAGCGCGTGCGCCGCCACCAGCGGACCGACCCGCCCCCACCGCCGGTAGAGCAGCACGAAGACGGCGCCCATCACCATGTTGCCGATGAACCCGCCGATGCCCTGGTACAGGTGGTACGAGCCGCGCAGCAGCGAGCTGGCCAGCAGCGCCGCCATCGGCGTCCAGCCCAACTGGCCCAGCCTGCGGAGCAGATAGCCGACGACGATGGCTTCCTCCAGCACCGCGTTCTGCACCGCCGAGGCGATCAGGACGGGGAACTTCCACCACACCTCCGGCAGCGACTCCGGCACCACCGTGAGGTTGAACCCGGCCGCCTGCGCGCCGAGGTAGAGCAGCAGCCCGGTCCCGCCGATCGCCGCCGCCACCCCGGCCCCCCGGCTGAGGTCGAAGGCCGGCCGCCGGCTGTCGAAGCCGACCATGCGCAGCCCGCCGTCCTCCCGCCCGGCCGCCGCCTCGCGCAGCAGCAGGTGCGCGACGAGCGCGACCGGGACCAGCGCGGATGTGATGCCGAACAGCTGCCAGGCCAGATCGAGCCAGGGCCGTCCCGGCGCCTGCGAGCCGTTGAGCCTGGCCGCCTGGTCGTTGAGCCCGCCGGGCCTCGTCGCCGACCCGATGAACCTGATCAGCGCCGATACTCCGCTGGCGCCCAGCGACAGAGCCAGTACCAGCACGGTCTCGTGCCGCAGGCTCCGCCGCGAAAGACCGTCCTGGGGAGAGGAACCCGCCACCTGACCCGCCACTGTCCGCACACCTGCCTCCAGTTGTGTAATCCCGCCTCATCGGCATCCGCACCCCACTAGGGTCTCGAATGCAGGTACGAAGATCGCACGCGACAGCCCGGGAGAACGGCACCATCCCACAGCGCGCGCTCATCCCTCTTTCTGCCATCGCATAGGAGAGGCACTACCGCCATGGGACGTCACAGCTTGCCCGACGGCTCCGACTCGGACGGCGCAGCGGGCGGGCCCACCGTACGTCGTCGCACCGTGCTCATCTCGACGGCGCTCGTCCTGGTCGTGGCCGCGGGCGCCGTGGTCACCGCGCGGGGCGACCTGCTGCCCTTCGGCGGCGGCTGCGACGGCGAATCGGTGCGGCTGGACGTCGTCGCCTCGCCGGACATCGCGCCCTCCCTGCGAGCCGTGGCCGACCGGGCCCGTACGGAGCGGGTGAAGTCGGACGGCCGGTGTCTGGACGTCAAGGTGACCGCGCGGTCCGGCCACGAGGTGGCGGACTCGCTCAGCCGCCCGACCGCCGAGTCCGACTTCCAGGTGTGGCTGCCCGACTCCAGCCTCTGGGTCGAGCGCGCCGCCGCGTCGAACCAGGGCGTGTCGCTGGACTCCGTCGGGCGCGTCGCGACCTCGCCGCTGGCCTTCGCCGCGGTGCCGGCCGCCGCGAAGAAGCTCGGCTGGCCGAAGAAGACGTACAGCTGGGCGGAGGCGGCCGAGGCCGCGAGCGGGGACAAGGACCTGCGGTTAGGGACCGCGGACCCGGCCAGGAGCGCGACGGGGCTGCTGGCGCTGGCCCGCATCAGCGCCCCCGCCGGCAAGAAGGACGACGCCGCCGAGACCCGCGCCGCCGCCGCGGCCAAGCTGCTCTCCGAGCACACCGCGGACGACGACGACCAGGTCCTCGCCACCCTGCCGCGCGACGACTCGGGCGCCGAGCAGGGCAATCCGCGCCGCAACCAGACGTTGATCCTCTCCGAGCAGGCGGCGCACGCCCACAACACCGGCCAGGACGGCGGCCCCGAGCTGAGCCTCTTCTACCCCGAGGACGGCACCGCGGAGCTGGACTACCCGTACACCGTGGTGAACGACGACGCGCTGACGACCGACCAGACCCGCGCCGCCACCCGCTTCATGACCCTGCTCGGCGACGACGACGGCCGCGCGATCCTCCAGCGGCACGGCTTCCGGCTCAGCGACGGCACCGCCGGCGCGGCGCTGAAGCGGGCAGCGGGCGCGCGGGCGCCGCAGCCCTTCGACGCCGACGTCGCGCAGGCCCCCTCCGCGAAGAAACTGCGGTCGGCGCTCGGGATGTGGACCGTGACCGTCCAGAGCGCCCGGCTGACCACGGTGGTCGACGCCTCCGCGTCGATGGCCGCGCCGGTCCCCGGCCGGGACGGCCGGTCCCGGATGGACGTCACGAAGGCGTCGCTGCTGCGGGCCCTCGCCGAGTTCACCCCGGAGGACGAGATCGGGCTGTGGGAGTTCGCCACCCTGCTCGACGGCTCCCGCGACTACCGGGAGATCGTCCCGACCGGCCGGCTCGGCGAGCAGGCCGCCGACGGCCGCACCCAGCAGCAGAAGCTGACCACCGCCTTCGGCGCCCTCGAACCGGTGCCGGGCGGCGCCACCGGCCTGTTCGACACGACGCTGGCCGCGTACCGGGACGCCCTCGACACCTACGCGAGCGGCAGGTTCAACGCGGTCGTGCTGCTCACCGACGGCGCCAACGAGGACCCGGGCAGCGTCTCCCGCAGCGCGCTGATGAAGGAGCTCAAGAAGCTCGCCGATCCCAAGCGGCCGGTGCCGCTCATCGCCATCGCGGTCGGCCCGGACGCCGACCAGCGGGCGTGCGAGGAGATCGCCGACGCGACCGGCGGCTCGGCGCACCAGGTCGACGACCCGGCCCAGATCCACGCGGTGATCCTCAAGGCCATCATGTCCGCCGGGCAGCGGCGGCCTTAGCCCCGGCGGTCCCGGACCGGGCGGCGGCCTCAGCTGTCCCGGACCGGGCGGCCGTGACGACGGGGGGCCGCACTCCGGCTCCGGGTCCCGTTCCGCTTCCCGTTCCGGTTCGCGCGCCGCCTCCCGGACCCGGAGATCGGACCGGGGCGTCAGACCGGGACATCGGCCGGCCAGGTGTGCACCGGCTCACCCGCCCGCATCAGCTCGCAGTAAGCGCGCGTCATCGCCGCCAACGCGGCTTTACGGCCGAGGCCCGAGGCCCGCGCGCGGTGGTAGGCGGCGGCCTGCCAGGACGCGCCGTTGACCCGCAGCCGGCAGCGCTCCTCGATGACGCCGAGGTAGTGCTCCCGATCGGCCGGCGCGACGCCCCAGGAGTCGAGCCCGGCCGACGCCAGCGGCAGCAGTTCCTCCAGCACCAGCCGGACGGCCGGGATCAGCGCCGGCTCGGCGGAGCGGCCGGACCCCGGCCACCACAGCTCGGCGTCGATGCCGTGCCGGCAGGCCGTGTCGAAGTTCTCCGCCGCGGCCCGGAAGGGCAGCCGGGACCACACCGGCCGGGGCTCCTCGGCCAGCCCCCGTACCAGGCCGTAGTAGAAGGCGGTGTTGGCGATCACGTCGGTGATGGTCGGACCGGCCGGCAGCACCCGGTTCTCGACCCGCAGATGCGGGACGCCGTCCGCGACCGCGTAGACGGGGCGGTTCCAGCGGTAGACGGTGCCGTTGTGCAGAACGAGTTCATGCAGGTCAGGGATACCCCCGTCGTCCAGCACCCGGATCGGGTCCTGGTCGCCGAAGATCGGCAGCAGCGGCGGGAAGTACCGCACGTTCTCCTCGAACAGGTCGTACGCAGAGTCGACCCAACGCTCCCCGAACCAGGTCCGCGGGCGCACCCCCTGCGCCCTGATCTCGGGCGTACGGGTGTCGGTGGACTGCTGGAACAGCGGCGGCCTCGACTCGCACCACACCTCCCGGCCGAACAGGAAGGGCGAGTTCGCACCCATCGCCACCTGCACCGCGGCCACCGCCTGAGCGGCGTTCCAGACCGCCGCGAAGCGCGCCGGCGTCACCTGAAGATGCAACTGGACGGAGGTGCAGGCCGCTTCGGGGGCGATCGACCGGGAAGCGTAGGTCAGCCGCTCGACGCCCTCGATATCGATCTCGAATTCCTCACCGCGGGCCGCGACCATCTGTTCGTTGAGCATCGTGTAACGATCGGCGGTGGAAAGGTTCGCCGAGACCAGGTCCCCGGTCGCGAGCGTCGGAAGAATGCCGATCATGACGATGCGGGCTTCCACTTCGCGCGCCTTGCGGTCGGCGTACCCGATGCCGGTACGGAGCTCCTCCGCGAGCTGGTCCAGAACCCTGCCGCGCAATCGGTGCGGCACGATATTCACTTCAAGATTGAACTGCCCGAGTTCTGTTTGAAAATCCCGGCTCGCAATGCGCTCCAGAACCTCGGAGTTCATCATCCGGGGCGCCCCGTCGGCCCCGGCGAGATTCAACTCCAGCTCCAGACCCATCAGATTCTTCGGCCGGTCGAACCGCTTCTCCTCAAACAGCCGCTCCAGCGCCAGCAGGCACTGCCGGAGCCTCGCCCGGTACCGCCGCGGGTCCGACAGGTCGAACCCGCCGGCCATGACCTTCTCCCCCACAGAATCCTCCCTGCTCGCGGACCGTGCATCGATGATGCCCAGGCATTGTGATCGATAACTCCCCTCAACAGTCCCCTGCGCACTATCCTCTCCACAAGACCCACAGGGAACCGCCGGGCACATTCCGTCGGCATGGCAGGGAGTCACGGTCCCCGACGGAAACCTCGTGAAAAAGACCGACGAGATCCGGCCGACCGCGCCTGCGACAGAATGCAAGGTCACACTTCGAGTGCCCGGCACAGAAAGGACTAAACCGCGCATCGAGAAGTCCGAATTCGGCCTTGCCGGAAATACGCGCGGCAGCTAGCCGAAACACTCTGCGAACACGTGTCGTATAAACTCCGCGAACGAGGCAGAGAGTTGGCGCCCAAGCATGGGTTCTTCGGCCCCCTCCGGCCCCGCAGCTGACAGCGCCGTCCGCACCTGCCCAGCTTCACCGTGTCTCCAAAACGAGAGGCCACCCACCATGCCGCTGTATGTCCCCCCGGCCCCCCAGCCCGCCTTGCGCAGCGTCCTCGCGGCTCTCGGATCCCCCACCGCCGTCCGTGAGGCCCGCACCCCCGCGCTCCGCTCCATCCAAGGGCCGTTGACCCCCGAACACCCCCTGTCCGTGCACGTCCTGGACCGCATCACCTCCCACGACGGACCGCCACGCACCCGCCTGACCGGCTGGCGCTTCCTGATCCGCGGCGGCGAGCGGTCGGTGGCGGCGGCGGACACCCGGCTCACCCCCGACGGCTGGGCCTTCTCGCACTTCTTCGAAGGCCCCTACATAGCGTCGACCGAACGCGCCCTGCGGCACGCCGAATCGATGCCGACCGCATATCAGCCCCGGCTGCTGTCCGTTCCGGAGCTCTACATGCTCACCCTGTGGCTGCACGGCGACACCACAGCCGACACAGCAGACGCTTCGGACGGCATGCCCGCCCCCTCCGACCTGCTGGTTCCGTTGTCCCCCGCGCCCCCGGGGATCTTCGCCCACCGGCCGCACCGCGTCTGCGACCTGCTTCCGGTGCTGACCCACCGGCTCACACCCGCACCACTGTTGGGATCGCCCGCCTGACGAACTGGTCGTACTGTGGCGTAGCGCCCCGTGTCCCTCACCGGCCGCGGGGCGCCGCGTTGTCCTCACCCGGCCGGCCCAGTCCGCTCCGGAGGGTCAACCACCCGAAGGAACCGTCGTGTTGCGGGCAACCGCCCGCACGAGTGACGCGTCCTCATCCAACGAGGACCGCTGCTGCGAAATACCTGCGGAATGACGTCCGTGGGGCAACACTGGGATCGACCGACTGATACGGGGGGCGGCGATGAAGAACACATCGAGCCGCAGGACACTCACCACCACCACGCAGCGAAAGAAACCATCAATGTGCCAGCACCAGCCACCGTGCCCGACAGCCGACTCCGCCGACCGGGAGGCCGCGCACCTCATGGCGCACTTCCCGGAGCAGGGCTGGAGCCTGCTGTGCAACGGAGTTCTGCTCTTCGAGGACACCGGTGAGCTGCTGCCCGACGGGCAGATCATCGCGCCGCACAGGCCGCTGGGCACCGAGCACGTGATGACGGCCGCTTGACCGGCCGGCGTCACGACTCCTGGTCCGGCAACGACAACGACACGGAATTCGACACCGGAAACGACCGGGGCCGGCCCGGCGGAATCGCCGAACCGGCCCCGACTCATGTCCCGGGGGACCGCTGTCAGTTGTCGTATTCGTCCAGCGGCGGGCACGAGCAGACCAGGTTGCGGTCGCCGTACGCACCGTCCACCCGCCGCACCGGCGGCCAGTACTTGTCCGCGGCCGAGACTCCGGCCGGGAAGACCGCTTCGTCCCGCGTGTAGGGGTGCGCCCAGTCGCCGCCCAGCGCCGCGGCCGTGTGCGGCGCGTTGCACAGCGGGTTGTCGTCGACGGGCCAGTCGCCCGCGGCGACCTGCTCGATCTCGCCGCGGATCGCGATCATCGCGTCACAGAAACGATCCAGCTCGGCGAGGTCCTCGCTCTCGGTCGGCTCGATCATCAGCGTGCCGGCCACCGGGAACGACATCGTCGGCGCGTGGAAGCCGTAGTCGATCAGGCGCTTGGCGACATCGTCGATGCTCACGCCGGTCGCCTTGGTCAGCGGCCGCAGGTCCACGATGCACTCGTGCGCGACCAGACCGTTCGGGCCCGTGTAGAGCACCGGGAAGTGCGGCTCCAGCCGCTTGGCGATGTAGTTCGCGCCGAGCACCGCGACCTGGGTCGCGCGCCGCAGCCCCTCGCCGCCCATCAGGCGTACGTACGCCCAGGAGATCGGCAGGATGCCGGCCGATCCCCAGGGGGCGGACGAGATCGGGCCGACGCCGGTGGCCGGGCCCGCCTCGGGCTGCATCGGGTGGTTCGGCAGGTACGGCGCGAGGTGCGCGCGCACCCCGACCGGGCCCACGCCGGGACCGCCGCCGCCGTGCGGGATGCAGAAGGTCTTGTGCAGGTTGAGGTGCGAGACGTCGGAGCCGAACTTGCCCGGCCGGGCGAGGCCGACGAGCGCGTTGAGGTTCGCGCCGTCCACGTACACCTGGCCGCCCGCGTCGTGCACGGCCGCGCAGATGTCGGTGATGTGCTCCTCGAACACGCCGTGCGTGGACGGGTAGGTGACCATGAGGACGGCCAGCTCGGCGCGGTGCTGCTCGATCTTCGCGTTCAGGTCCTCGACGTCGACGTCGCCGTCCTCGCGGGTCTTGACGACGACGACCTTCATACCGGCCATCACGGCGCTCGCGGCGTTGGTGCCGTGCGCGGAGGAGGGGATGAGGCAGACGGTGCGCTGCGCGTCGCCGTTGGCGCGGTGGTACGCGCGTACGGCGAGCAGCCCGGCCAGTTCGCCCTGCGAGCCGGCGTTCGGCTGCAGCGAGACCTTGTCGTAGCCGGTCACCTCGGCGAGCCGGTCCTCCAGCTCGCGGATGAGCGTCAGATAGCCCGCGGCCTGCTCGACCGGCGCGAAGGGGTGCAGCGCGCCGAACTCCGGCCAGGTGACCGGCTCCATCTCGGTCGTCGCGTTGAGCTTCATCGTGCAGGAGCCGAGCGGGATCATGCCGCGGTCCAGCGCGTAGTCGCGGTCCGCCAGCCGGCGCAGGTAGCGCAGCATCGAGGTCTCGGAGCGGTACTGGTGGAAGACCGGGTGGCTCAGGTAGTCGTCGGTGCGCAGCAGAGCCTCGGGGAGTACCTCGCCTACGGTCGCGTCCAGCGCTTCGACGTCGCCCTCGACCCCGAAGGCCGCCCAGACCGTCGCCAGCTCCTCGCGTCCGGTGGTCTCGTCGCACGCCATGCCCACCAGGTCGGCGTCCACCAGCCGCAGGTTGACCCCCGCCTCGCGGGCGGCCGAGACGACCTCGACGGCCCGGCCGGGCACCCGCGCGGTGACGGTGTCGAAGTACGCGCTGTGCACGACCTCGACGCCGCCGGCCCGCAGGCCGCCGGCGAGCAGCGCGGCGTAGCGGTGGGTGCGGCGGGCGATGCCCGCCAGGCCGTCCGGGCCGTGGTAGACCGCGTACATCCCGGCCATGACCGCGAGCAGCACCTGAGCGGTGCAGATGTTGCTGGTCGCCTTCTCCCGGCGGATGTGCTGTTCACGGGTCTGCAGCGCCAGTCGGTACGCCTTGTTGCCGTCGGCGTCGACGGAGACGCCGACGAGCCGGCCCGGCAGGCTGCGGGCGAACTTCTCCCGTACGGCCATGAAGCCGGCGTGCGGGCCGCCGAAGCCCATCGGCACCCCGAACCGCTGGCTGCTGCCGACCGCGATGTCCGCGCCGAGGTCACCCGGGGAGGTCAGCAGGGTGAGCGCGAGCAGGTCGGCGGCGACGGTGACCACCGCGCCGAGCTCATGCGCCCGCTCGATCACCGGGCGCGGGTCGCGCACCTGTCCTGAGGCGCCCGGGTACTGGAGCAGCACGCCGAAGACGCCGCGCTCGGCGGCTTCGGCCGGGATGCCGTCGGTGAGGTCGGCGACGATGACCTCGACCCCGGCCGGCTCGGCGCGGGTCCGGATCACCGCGATCGTCTGCGGCAGGCAGTCGGCGTCGACCAGGAAGGCGCCGTTCTTGACCTTGCCCATCCGGCGCGAGAGGGCCATCGCCTCGGCCGCCGCGGTGCCCTCGTCGAGCAGCGAGGCGCCGGAGGTGGGCAGCCCGCTCAGCTCGGCGACGACGGTCTGGAAGTTGAGCAGCGCCTCCAGCCGGCCCTGCGAGATCTCCGGCTGGTACGGCGTGTACGCGGTGTACCAGGACGGGTTCTCCATCACGTTGCGCAGGATCACCGGCGGCGTGAAGGTCCCGTGGTAGCCGAGGCCGATCATCGAATGCAGCACCTGGTTGCGGTCCGCGAGCCCCTTCAGCTCGGCGAGCACATCAGCCTCGCTACGGGCCTCGGGGAGCTGCAGCACCTCGGCGCTCTTGATCACGTCAGGCACCGCGGCGGCGGTGAGTTCGTCGAGCGAGCCGTACCCGACGTGCGCGAGCATCTTCGCCTGCGCCTGCTGGTCGGGCCCTATGTGGCGCCGTTCGAACGGCGTGCCTCGCTCCAGCTCGGAGAGGGGAATGCGGTTGACGGTCATCAGCGAAGGCCTCCTGGTCGATACGACCTGCGAGGGGCACCACGGCGCGGCTCCCCGAACGGCCCTCCCCCTCTGTCATCTCAACCTGAGAGTTTCACCGGACCGCGAGCGGTCCGGCTTTCACCGTCGGTGAGGGAGGGTTACGGCAGTCGCCTGTCCGTGGCCCGCCCTGCTTTCCAGAGTGACCTCGCCCGCGCGGTACGTTTGCCTGAGAGATTCCGGGGAGGATTTGCTCCTTCGGCGCCTCCGGCGTTGCCGCCGGATGGCTCTCCCGCGTGGGGTCTGCAGCCGTTGGCCAGCGTACCAGCGCCCCTCTCGCCGCTTCCCTCGAGTGGCCGGACCAGCAGAAGTGCACTTTCGTAGTCCTCATCGTGTTGTTGCGACCCGTTGGAGGAACCGTGCAGACCGATATCGATCCGCGGACCCTGATCGGCCGCAAGGCCTTCGATCGCAACGGCAGCAAGATCGGCACCGTGGACGAGGTGTACCTGGACGACGCGACCGGCGAGCCGGAGTGGGCCGCCGTCCGCACCGGCATCTTCAGCCGGGACGCTTTCGTGCCCCTGGAGCCCAGCCGGATCGTCGACGACACGCTGCGCGTCCCGTTCGACCGGGCCCTGATCAAGGACGCGCCGGACTTCGGGGTGGGCCGGCACCTCTCCCCCGAGCAGGAGCTGCAGCTCTACCACCACTACGGGCTGGACGTCTCGGCCCCCGGCCACGAGACCCCGCCCACCCGTCCGGCCCGGCCCACCCGGCCCGACCAGAACTTCGGACGGATCGCGGGGGAGGACGGGTAGCGGCGGGTGCTCTTCGGGTCGTCGGACCCGGTCAACCACTGCGGTCACCGCAACCAGTGGTCGCCCCCTCCGGTACGGGAACCAGCGGCAGCGGCTCCCCCGCCACCAGCTCCGGATCGTCCAGCGCGAAGGTCCGTACCCGGCCCGGCGCGGAGCCGGGCTGTTCGAAGCGCACGGTGACCCGCCCCACGCCGCTGCCCTGCACCCAGCCGGGACCGAACTCCTCGTGCCGCACATCCCGGCCCGGCGGCCAGCGCCGCGCCGGCTCTGGCTCGGCCGCCGCGCCGGCGTCGCCCGTACCTCCGGCCGCTGCGGCTCCCGCGGCCTCCCCCTGCCGCGGCCCGCCCGGCTCCGCCGCCGCGTCCGCCGCCGCCAGCTCCGCGGCCAGTTCCAAGGCCGCCGACTCACTGGCGGCGAGTTCAGTGGCCGCCTGCGCGAAGAGGTCCTCCTGGGTGTAGTCCGCGAGCCCGGTCACCCCCACCCCCAGCAGCCGTACACCGCCCGTGGTGTCGACGCCGGCGAGCAGCCGCCCGGCGGCCTCCCGCACCACCTCGGGGTCGTCCGTGGGCCCGCGCAGGGTCTCTGAGCGGGTCAGGGTCGAGAAGTCGTAGCGCCGCACCTTGAGCACCACCGTGCGCCCCGAGCGCCCCGCTGCGCGCAGCCGCTGCACGCAGCGGTCGGCCAGCCGCACGACCTCGGCGCGCACTCGTGTCCGGTCGGTGAGGTCGACGTCGAAGGTGTCCTCGACCGACACCGACTTGGTGTCCCGGTCGGCGACGACGGGCCGGTCGTCGCGCCCCATCGCCATCCGGTGCAGCCCCGCGCCGTGCGCCTTGCCCAGCAGCCGTACGAGCTCCGCCTCGCCGGCCTCGGCCGTATCGGCCACCGTGCCGATCCCGGCCCGGCGCAGGGTCTGTGCGGTGGTCGGTCCGACGCCGGGCAGCGTCCGCACCGGCATCGGGCCGAGGAGCGCCAGCTCCGTACCGGGTTCGATGACGACGAGCCCGTCCGGTTTGGCCTGCTCGGAGGCGATCTTCGCGAGCAGCTTGGCCCCGGCGAGGCCCACCGAGCCGGTGAGCCCGGTGGCGGCCAGGATGTCCCGCCGCAGGCACTCGCCCACTTCCCGGACGGCTGCCGAGGAGGTCTCCACGCCGCCCGCTTCCAGGTCGACGAACGCCTCGTCCAGGCTGAGCGGCTCGACCAGCGGGGACAGCGCCCCGAGCAGGCCCATGACCGTGTCGCTGATCTGGCGGTAGACGCCCATCCGGGGGACGAGGTAAGCGGCGTTCGGGCACAGCCGGCGGGCCTGCGCCATCGCCATCGCCGAATGCACACCGAAACGGCGCGCTTCATAGGAGGCGGTGGAGACCACCCCGCGCGGGCCGACGCCCCCGACCACCACCGGCTTGCCGCGCAGACTCGGCTTCGCAGCCTGTTCCGCGGCGGCGAAGAACGCGTCCATGTCCAGATGCAGGATGGTCGGAGCGGCTCTCACACTCACCGATGCTGCCGTACGGCACTGACAATCGCCCCGTGCCGGGTCCCCGCCGGGCCCGCGTGGGTCAGCCGGCGCGGTTGCGCCGCCGGGCCAGCTCGTCCGCGGGGTTCTGGCCGATGAGCGTCTCGCCGGTGTCCACACGCTCGCCGTGCAGTTGCGAGAGCGCGCCCTCCACGTCCCGCCAGACGACGCCCACGGCGATCCCGAAGACGCCCTGGCCGCCTTGCAGCAGGTCGACGACCTCGTTGGGCGAGGAGCACTCGTAGACGGTGGCGCCGTCGCTCATCAAGGTCATCTGGGTCAGGTCGGCCAGCCCGCGGGACCGCAGGTGCTGGACGGCGGTCCGGATGTTCTGCAGCGACACACCGGTGTCCAGCAGCCGCTTCACGATCTTGAGGACCACGACATCGCGGAAGCCGTACAGCCGCTGGCTGCCCGAGCCATATGCCGGGCGCACGCTGGGCCCGACCAGACCGGTGCGGGCCCAGTAGTCGAGCTGCCGGTAGGTGATGCCCGCGGCCGCGCACGCGGTGGGGCCCCGGTAGCCGATCTCCTCGGACACCCGCTGATGCGGCGCCGTGGCCGCTGCCACCTGCCCGGGAGCATGGTTGACCGCGTTCCCCGTTCGTACATGGGCCCCGCCCGCCGCCGTACCGTCGCCGGTGCTGCTCACGCCGACCTCCGTCCTTCAGATCCCGGATCAACACCAGAGAGAACGCCTGTCGCCGCAAGTGCACAAGCGCACGCGGCACATGCCTCCCGGGACCTGTGCTCTCGACGGTATGCAGTCACTCGGGGTGCGTCAACGATCGCCACACTCGGCACGCCGAGTGATAATCACCCTGAGGTGGGTTTCAGGTGACCTTCTTCAGGGAACCGCTACTCGAATGCCCTGACGGAACCTCGCTGCCGGCGCCGTTGAAGGCCCGACACGCGAAGCCGCCGCTACCGCCGACTCAGTGATCCCTGACTGAGTGATCACTGGCTGTTGGTGTCGAAGTCCTCCGGCGAGATCTGGTCGAGGAACTCGCGGAATTTCTCCACCTCGTCCTCCTGCTCGTCCGGGATGGCGATGCCCGCGTCGTCCAGCACGCCGTCACTGCCATAGATCGGCGTCCCGGTGCGCAGCGCCAGCGCTATGGCATCCGAGGGGCGGGCACTGACTTCGACCCCACTGGCGAAGACCAACTCCGCATAGAAGACGCCCTCCCGCAGATCCGTGATCCGGACCTCGGTGAGCTGTTGTCCGACCGCCTCCAGCACGTCCTTGAACAGGTCGTGCGTCAGCGGACGGGCAGGGGCCATACCCTGCTGGGCAAATGCGATTGCGGTCGCCTCTCCTGGACCGATCCAGATGGGAAGGTACCGGTCGCCTCCCGCTTCACGTAGGAGCACGATCGGCTGGTTGGAGGGCATTTCCACCCGGACACCCACGACGTCGAGCTCGTTCACACAGCAACCCTAGGACGTGCCCGGCCGGTTTGGGTAGTCGGGCACCCCGGAGGTCAGTGCGAATGCGTGCTGAGAGCGGACTGAACGAGTGCGGAATGGAGCCGTATGGACAGCGTGGCGAGCTCCCTGGCGGTGGTCTCCGCATGGATCCTCGTCTGCGGATTCCGGTGCCGGCGCAGTGGTGCGACCACCTGTTCGACCAGCCCGGCCTCACGGTCGGCGGCGGCCTTCATCGAGCGCAAATGGCGCGGCTCGACCCCGAAACGGCCGAGGTCGGCGATGAGCCGGGCGATTCCCACCGCCTCGATGTCGTAGCAACCCTCCGAAACGGCGCTGAGCAGCCCGTAGGACTCCCACTCCACCAGTTCGGGCTCCCCGACCTCCGCGGCGGCCAGCAGCTCGGCACGGCCGATGCGGGCCGCTGTGGGGCCCGCCGGGTCCAGCTCGATTCCGCCTTCGAACAGCTCACGCGATTGCGCCGGGGACGGGAGCGGCAGCTGCTCCCCGCGAGCGAGCGCGTCGAGATGCTCCCGGATCACTTTGAGCGGGAGGTAGTGGTCGCGCTGCATCCGCAGCACATGGCCGAGCTTCTCGACGTCCTCGGAGCTGAATTTGCGATAGCCGGACGGCGTACGCTGCGGCTCGACGAGCCCCTCGGCCTCCAGGAAGCGAATCTTGGAGATGGACACTTCGGGATACTCGCCGCGCAGCAGATTGAGCACCGTGCCGATGCTCATCAGTCGGCCGTCCGACGTGGCGGTGCCGGAACCGGCACCGCCCGACGGTGTTCGTAGCATGGCCCTTCCCTGTCGGGTCAGATGCCTCGCTGGCTCGCGTAGAAGACCAGCCTGTACTTGCCGATCTGCACTTCGTCGCCGTTGGTCAGCGCGACCGCGTCGATCCGCTCCCGGTTGACGTACGTACCGTTGAGGCTGCCCACGTCGGAGACGGTGAAGCCGCCGTCCGCGCCGCGCCGGAACTCCACGTGGCGACGCGAGACGGTCACGTCGTCCAGGAAGATGTCGCCCTGCGGGTGCCGGCCGGCCGTGGTCAGCTCGCCGTCCAGCAGGAAGCGGCTGCCGGAGTTCGGACCCCGGCGCACCACCAGCAGCGCCGACCCGGGCGGCAGCGCGTCGACCGCGGCCTGCGCCTCGGGGGACAGCGAGGGCAGCGGCTGTCCCGTCGCCTCGGCCTCGTACGCCTCCAGACCCGAGATGGAGATCGTGGAGGTCGTCTCCGAGGGACGCTCGGGCTGGGCGCCGGCCCGCAGCGGCGCGCCGCAGTTGGAGCAGAACCGGCTCGCCTCGGCATTGCGGTGGCCGCATCTCGTGCACACGGGCAGAGCAGTCATGGAGTGGTCCTCCTGCCGCGGCTGCCCCGCGGGGGCGTTCGACGCATGCGGATCGGAGGCAAACCCTCCACCCGCACTTGAGGTTGATGGTTCCCCGGAACCTATGCGCCCGGAACCGGCAGGGTCAACAGGGGCCGCGCCGTAACCGCCCGTATTGTCACCGCCTGGAGCAGCGACCTCGTCGCGGAACAGCGGACGGTCCTCGCCGGAGCCGGTCCCGTCCGCGCCGCGCGCCGCGCGGTGGCGGGCGTTGCCGCTGCCAGCGTCCTGACGCGCGCTCTTGCCGAACAACTTCCCAAACAACTTCACGGGCGATTCCCCTTGACCGAAACAGACCCGCCCGTGGGGCAGGACGAACCCTCGTTGCACACACCGGCCGATCCGGACATCCAGTGAACGTCCACAGCCGTCTGACAGTTTCCACCACGCACCACCTCTTGGATGCGCCGACCCCCCGCAACCTCGTGCTCCCGCCGCGATGCCCCCATGGCCGTCCGGACACCCCTCCGGCTCACTGCGACGACGACCGAGCGTAGTCAGGCCGCTTCGCCGACCGCAAGGCGTCCACGATGATCTTCTGAGCACGTTCCACGGATACCGTGGCCTGCTCCTTCTCCAAAGTCTGCACGACACCGCCCGGGATGTTCAGCGCGGGCTCCAGATCCTGCGGCTTGCCGATCACCTTGAAGCGGAACGGCTGGTCGACCTTGTGCCCGTCGATCTGCACGCCTCCGTCCTCATCGGCGAAGAAGGTGTTCGCGACGACTCGCACGCCATTGATCTGGATCGCCTCCGCACCCGCGGCCCGCAGCTCCTGGATGGTGTCCAGCAGCTTGTCGGCCTCCACCGCCTTGCCCGGGTCGGTGATGGTCAGATTGATCCCCGGCCCCTGCGCGGCGACCGTGCCGGCCAGGATGCCGAGCTGCTGTTCCTTCTGCACCGTCTGCTTACGCGCTTCCTCGGCCTGGTCGGAGCTGTTCTCCAGCTCGGTCCGCTGGCCTTCCAGCCGACTCTTCTCGTCCTCCAGGCGCTGCGTGCGGTCGTCGAGCTCGTCGAGGATCCGCACCAGGTCCTCCTGGCGCGCGCCGCGCAGCGCACTGCTGTCATTGGTCGAGCGCACCTGGATTGCCAGGCCCAGCCCGAGGACGAACAGCAGCAGCGCGACGATGAGTTGCGCGCGGGTCAGCCGCGGCGGCCACACCGCCGCGAACAGGCGCTGCCGGCCGGTCAGGACCGGCGCGGCCGGCTTCGCGGTCGAGGCGCTCGGCTGGGGCGGGGGCGGCTCCGGCGTACTTTCCGGCGGAAGCGCCACCCGCTCGGAGGGCCGCTCCTGGACCTGCTTCCGAGGTTCCCGCGGCGCCTTCCGGTTCTCTTCGCCCGGCGCCGCCCGGTCAGCCCGCTCCGCCCGGTCAGCCCAATCGGCCCGCTCGGACTCGCCGTCGCGCCGGTCCCCGGGCTCGGGAGTGTTGTCCTCGCTCATCGCCCTCACGCCCGGAATACATGCCGGCGGATGGCCGCGGCATTGGAGAAGATGCGGATGCCGAGCACCACCACCACACCGGTGGAGAGCTGGGATCCGACACCGAGCTTGTCGCCGAGGAAGACGATCAGGGCGGCCACCACCACGTTCGACAGGAACGACACGACGAACACCTTGTCGTCGAAGATCCCGTCGAGCATGGCCCGCAGGCCCCCGAAGACCGCGTCGAGAGCCGCCACCACGGCGATCGGCAGGTAGGGCTCGACCACCGTCGGCACCACGGGGCGGACGACAAGTCCGACCACGACTCCCACGATGAGTCCCAGTACGGCGATCACGATGTGCCCTTCCCTGTGTCGGCGCCGCGCTTCTCGGCGGCGCCGGCCTTCGGTTCTGCGGTACGTACGATCAGACTCGGCGCGGCCGGGAGCCGCAGCTGTTCCTGTGCGGAGATGCTGGTGCGGACGCCATAGCTCTCCTGCAACACGTGCAGGTACTGGCCGTCGGCGCTGTCCTGGAACGCGGTGCTGAGCCGCTGCCCGTCCCCGATCGCGAGCACCGTGTACGGCGGCACCAGCGGCCTGTTGTCGACCAGTATGGCGTCACCCGCGGCTCTGATCGCCGACAGGGCGGTGAGCCGCTGGCCGTTGACCGCGATCGCCTCGGCCCCGGACGCCCAGAGCCCGTTGACCACGCGCTGCATGTCCCGGTCGCGCACCCGCCCGGTGTCTGTGAAGCCGCTGCTCTCGCGCGGCCCGCCACCGCCCTGCGGCGCTTCCTTGGCGTCGTCGACGACCAGCTTCACGCCGGGGCCGCGCACTTCGGTCGCCCCGGACAGCAGCGCCACGAGTTCGCCCTTCTCCCCGCCGTGCTTCTGCAGCGCCTGGCGCTGTCGGTCCCCGACGTCGTCGCGGAGCCGGTCGACGCTCTTCTCCAGGTCGTCGGCGTCCGAAGTGCCCGTCCCGATGCGGGAGATCAGCTCTTCGCGCTCCTTGGCCAGCGTCGGCGCGGAGATCCGGGCCTCGGCGGCGCCGACGGTGACCACCGCCGCGGCGAGCACCAGCCCGGCGGCGAGCCACAGTTTCGCGCGCAGCGCGCGCGGCAGCGCTTCACCGCCCTTGCGAAGAGCCGCCGCCTCGGCGTAGCCGTCGTCAAGGCTGTGGTCCATCACGTTGGTCAGCAGCGACATGGAGGCATCCGGACGCCTGCGTGGCGGAGTGCTGCTCCGATCGGAGTCCTGCTGCGACATGCCGCACATCGTCGCACGTCGGACCCGCCGTCACCCAATGGCCCCACCGGCGTGCGGAAGCCCGTACAGGAGTTCGTCAACCCTCCGCCTCACGACTCGTCATGAGCCGCGGAGCGGAAGGTTGACATCTCCACGCACGCGTACGGGATTCAGCGACCGGCGCTGTCCACCACCGTCGACCACTCGTCGAGCAGCGCCTCCGCGGAGGCGCTGTCCGGCCCTTCGGCCCACAGGTGGGTGGCGGCCTCGGCCGGGTCGGGCAGCACCATCAGCCAGCGGCCGTCGGTCTCCACGACCCGCACCCCGTCCGTCGTGTCGACGAACCGGTCCCCGGCCGCCTCCACCACATGCCGCATCACGAGCCCCTTGACCGCCCACGGCGTCGCGAGGTCCCGTCGCAGCACATGCGCCCGCGGAATGCGCGCGTCGATCTGACTCAGCGTGAGCTGGGTACGGGCGACCAGTCCGATCAGCCGGACGAAGGCCGCCGACCCGTCGAAGACGCTGCTGAACTCGGGGATGATGAATCCGCCCCGTCCGTCACCGCCGAAGATGGTGGTGTCTCCCCGGCCGACCCTGGTCAGATCGTCGGGCGATGTCGTCGTCCACTCCACCTGGGTGCCGTGGTACGCCGCCACCTGCTCGGCGATCCTCGTGGTCGTGACCGGCAGCGCGACCTTGCCGCTGCGCCGCTCGGCGGCCACCAGGTCGAGCATCACCAGCAGGGCGCGGTCGTCCTCGACGATCCGCCCCCGCTCGTCCACCAGCGAGAGCCGCTCGCCCACCGGGTCGAACCGCACCCCGAAGTCGGCGCGCGCGGACGAGACGATCTCCCCCAGCCGCACGAGGCCCGAACGGCGCGCGTCCGCGGTCTCGGTCGGCCGTGATTCGTCGAGGCCGGGGTTGATGGTGAGCGCGTCGACGCCCAGCCGGCCCAGCAGACTGGGCAGCACCAGACCGGCGCTGCCGTTCGAGGCGTCCACCACGACCTTGAGCCCGGCTTCGGACACTCCGCTGGTGTCGACCGCGCGCAGCAGCGAGCCGGTGTACGAGTCGAACACGCTGGAGGGGAAACGCAGATCCCCGATCTCGCCGGGGAACGCCCGCCGGTACTCCTGCCGTGCGTACACCCGGTCCAGCTTGCGCTGGCCCGCCTGTGACAGGTCGGAGCCTCGCTCGTCGAAGAACATGATGTCGACCGAGTCCGGGACGCCCGGTGTCGTACGCACCATGATGCCGCCGGCGCTGCCGCGAGCGGTCTGCTGCCTGGCCACCGGCAGCGGGACGTTCTCCAGGTCGCGCACATCGATCGCGCTGGCCTGCAGCGCGGAGATGACCGCGCGCTTGAGCGCCCGCGCGCCACGTGAGTGGTCACGCGCTGTGGTGACGGTCGAGCCCTTCTTCAGCGTGGTCGCGTACGCCCCCGCCAGCCGGACCGCCAGTTCCGGAGTGATCTCCACATTGAGGATGCCGGAGACCCCGCGCGCGCCGAACAGATGCGCCTGGCCGCGGGACTCCCAGATCACCGAGGTGTTGACGAACGCGCCGGCCTCGATGGTCTTGAACGGGTAGACCCGGACATTGCCCTGAATGATCGATTCTTCACCGACGAGGCATTCGTCGCCGATAACCGCGCCGTCCTCGATCCGGGCGGCCCGCATGATGTCCGTGTTCTTTCCGATGACACAGCCGCGCAGATTGCTGTGCTCCCCGATGTAGACGTTGTCGTGGACAACCGTCTTATGGAGGAACGCACCGGTCTTGACCACCACATTGGATCCCACGATGGTGTGCTCGCGGAGTTCCGCTCCCGCTTCCACCTTCGCGTAGTCACCGATGTAGAGCGGGCCGCGCAACACCGCGTCCGGGTGCACCTCGGCGCCTTCGGCCACCCACACGCCGGGGGAGATCTCGAAGCCGTCGATGTCGACGTCGACCTTGCCCTCCAGGACGTCGGCCTGCGCCTTCACATAGCTTTCGTGGGTGCCGACGTCCTCCCAGTAGCCCTCGGCGACGTAGCCGTAAATGGGCTTGCCTTCCTTCATCAGCTGAGGGAAGACGTCACCGGACCAGTCGACGGACGTATCGGCCTCGACGTAATCGAAGACCTCGGGCTCCATCACGTAAATGCCGGTGTTGACGGTGTCGGAGAATACCTGGCCCCAGGTCGGCTTCTCCAGGAAGCGTTCGACCTTGCCTTCCTCATCGACGATGGTGATACCGAACTCAAGCGGATTGGGCACGCGCGTCAGACATACGGTGACGAGCCCGCCCTTCTCCTTGTGGAATCGGATGAGGTCGGTGAGGTCGAAATCGGTCAGGGCATCGCCGGAGATGACGAGAAAAGTATCGTCCTTGAGGGCTTCCTCGGCGTTCTTCACGCTCCCTGCGGTACCGAGTGGCTTTTCCTCATTGGCATAAGTGAGCTCCATTCCGAGCTCTTCGCCATCACCAAAATAGTTCCTCACGAGCGAAGCGAGAAACTGTACAGTCACGACTGTCTCGTTGAGACCATGCCTTTTCAGCAGCCGTAGAACGTGCTCCATGATGGGCCTGTTGGCCACCGGCAGGAGCGGCTTGGGCATGCTTGAGGTCATGGGACGAAGGCGCGTGCCTTCGCCGCCGGCCATCACGACGGCCTTCATGTCGGAAGCGTCCTCCTCGAAGAGACGGCGGGAATGCCGACTTCACCCGTCCGCGGATGCACATTGGTCTCGCCAATGAGCACCCGGCACGTACGAGACTGCCGAAACGGCGAGCTCAGTCGGCTGCGGTGTCCGCTTTGACGAGCCGGCGGACCTGAACCACATACAGGACTCCTGCCCACCAGTAGAGCGTTGTACCCCAAACTGCGAACGCCCATCCGAAAATAGCAGCGAGCGTGGGAAGCCAGCCGCTTCCATCACTCAGAAGCAGCAAGGGGAATGCGTACATCAGGTTGAAGGTGGCGGCCTTGCCGAGGAAGTTGACCTGTGGCGGACCGTAGTTGTGCCGGCTCAGAACGGCCACCGCGATCAACAGCATGAGTTCACGCGCGAGCAGCGCCGCGGTCAGCCAGAGCGGCAGGATCTCACGCCATGTCAGACCGACGAGAGTGGACAGGATGTAGAGCCGGTCGGCGGCCGGGTCCAGAATCCGGCCCAAGCTGCTGACCTGGTTCCATCGCCTGGCGAGCTTCCCGTCGAGGTAGTCGCTGATGCCGCTGAACAGCAGCACGAGCAGGGCCCAGCCATCACTCTTGGGGCCGCCGAACTCCGGCAGAAGGATCAACCACAGGAACACCGGCACGCCGACCAGGCGGGCCATGCTGAGGATATTCGGGATGGTCAGGACCCGGGTCGTCTGGACGCGGGTCTCCTGGACCTCCATCCGAGGGCCTCCTGTGGGAGCGTGCCGATATTTTCCCTCTGACCTTACCCGTACGCTTTGCCCTGCCGCGCAGCGGGTCCGGGGCACAACGCAAAAATGCCCCGCCAGGAACCAAAGGTTCCCAGCGGGGCATTCTCTTAAAGGTTGTTCGGCGGCGTCCTACTCTCCCACAGGGTCCCCCCTGCAGTACCATCGGCGCGGAAAGGCTTAGCTACCGGGTTCGGAATGTAACCGGGCGTTTCCCTAACGCTATGACCACCGAAACACTATG